>NZ_JHEG04000001.1:9327539-9400114 GCF_000760695.4 Tolypothrix bouteillei VB521301
AATTTTACAAATCTTACCATAAAAATCCTTCTTATCTAACCCCTAGCTCCCGATCGCAGACCCCTATTTTTACTAAAAAATTTGACACTGATTATAGCAAAATATGCTACTTTGTTAAGATTAAATTATGCTAAAAAACTCAAGTTCGCAAAATGCAAAAAAGCAGGAAATTTTGGGAAAGCGCAAACGACAGAAAACTTTCCTCTTAATCGCTTATTTCTTGCTAATATTGGCAACGATATTTGTATTTATTCTCGGAGCACCTGTTTTCAAACCCTCTCAAGCAGCTGATTCTTCAATAGAACATTCGTCTAAACCAGAAGAAAGCTTGCAAGATTTAGTAAAACAGGGAAAAGCACTGTATGACATGGGACGCTTGGAAGAAGCGCAAGAAGTTTTGCAAAGGGTTTCTCTACAATATCAAGTGCTTGGAGATAAACTCAAGCAAGCAATGGTGCTAAGTAATCTGGCTCTGGTCTACCAGCACCGTGGAATGTTGGCTCAAGCAAATCGGGCTATTGCTGAAAGCTTAAATCTTATAAGCATTAATACTTCTAAACAACACTTACAGCTTCTTGCTCAAATCCTGGAAATTAAAGGGAGCCTGGAATTAGAGCAAGGACAAGCCGAACGGGCTTTAACAACTTGGCAACGGACTGGGAGAATTTATGCTCAAATAGCTGACAACAGTGGTGTCACTCGCAGTTGCATTAACCAAGCACAAGCATTACAGGTGATGGGATTTTACCGTCGTGCTTTGACAATGTTGCTTGAAGTCAATAAAAATTTGCACTCTCAACCAGATTCTTTAACTAAAGCTGTAGAATTACGATCGCTCGGAGACACGCTCCAATTAACAGGAGATTTGGAACAATCCCGTCAAGTTCTGCAAAAAAGTGTGGAAATTGCTCAAAAGATGCGATCGCCGCAAGAAATCAGTGCCACATTTTTAAGTTTGGGCAATACTGCCAGAATGCAACAAGAAAATGGAGATGCGATCGCGTTTTATCAACAGACGATTGCAACCACACCTTCACCACTCACCAAAGTCCAAGCTCAAATTAATTTGCTTGGCATATTATTAAATACACGCCAATTATCCACAGCACAACCTCTTTTAGTACAAATTCCTGACGATCTTAGTAAACTTCCACTCAGTCAAAGAGCAGTTTATGCAAGAATTCATCTGGCACAAAATTTAATGGTATTGGCAACGAATGTAAAAGATAATTCATCTGTAGCTCTTTCAGATACCTTGTTCTCAGCAAAATCTGTTGCTCAATTGCTTGTTGCAGCCTATGAACAAGCGAAAGCTTTGGGCGATATACGGGCTGAATCTTATGCGATCGGAACACTTGGCAAGCTTTACGAGCAACAAAAACAATGGTTGAATGCTCAAAAATTGACACAGCAAGCGCTTCTGTTAGCTCAATCTGTCAATGCCCCTGATATTGCTTACAACTGGTACTGGCAACGCGGACGGTTGCTGACACAGCAGGGAGATATTCCCGGCGCAATTGCTGCCTATGATGCTGCGATCGCTGAGTTACAGTCTTTGAGGAATGACCTTGTTGCAGTCAATCGAGATGTTCAATTTTCATTTAAAGAAAGTGTAGAACCCGTTTATCGTGAATCTGTAGCGTTGCTTTTGCGATCGCAGGGAGACAAACTGAGTGAAGAAACTTTAGATAAAGCCAGACAAAGGATTGAAGCACTGCAGTTAGCAGAATTGGATAACTTTTTTCGAGAAGCTTGTTTAAATGTAACAAAGATTGTATTGGACAAAATTGTAGATCGAGACAATTCTACTGCTGCTATTATCTATCCAATTATTTTAAAAGACCAATTACAAGTCATTGTCAAAGTTCCCAAGCAACAATTACATCATTACTCAGTTAATAAACCTCAAATTGAAGTAGAAAATATTATAGGGCAACTGCGGCAATACTTAACCGAACCCGACAGAATCGAAGAAGTTCAATCTTTGTCTCAGCAACTCTATACTTGGCTCATTAAACCAATTGAGCCTACCTTACAACGCAGCGATATTAATACTTTGGTTTTTGTACTTGATGGGGCGTTGCGAAATATACCAATGGCAGCATTGCACGATGGCAAGCAGTATTTAATTCAGAAGTATGCTGTTGCTTTAAACGTGGGATTGCAATTGCAGAGCCCAAAACCTTTAGCTCGGACAAAGTTACGGGTTCTTGCTGGAGGATTGGTACAACCACCTCCCAAGTTTAGACAATTTCCGCCTTTACCGGAAATCAAATCTGAATTTAACTTAATTGCTAAGACAGGTGTATCAAGTACAAAACTTTTAGATCGAGATTTTACAAGTAAAGCACTGTTTGTCAAGGTGAACGCTTCTCCGTTTAATGTTGTTCACCTAGCAACCCACGGACAGTTTAGTTCTCGTCTTGAAGATACATTTGTTTTAGCAGCCGATGGTCCAATTAATGTCACGGACTTTGATTTACTTTTGCGCCGTCGAGATGAAACACGCCCGGAAGCAGTAGAACTTCTTGTCTTAAGCGCTTGTCAAACAGCAACAGGAGACAATCGAGCAACGCTCGGTTTAGCAGGTGTTGCAGTACGTGCAGGTGCGCGGAGTACGGTGGCGAGTCTTTGGAATGTGGGCGATCGCTCTACTGCAATCTTAATTGGTGAGTTCTACCGCGAGTTAGTTTCTGCCAAAGTCACTAAAGCAGAAGCCCTACGTCGCGCTCAGTTAACGCTTCTACAAAAGTACCCAAACTACAGCCGTCCCGGTTATTGGGCTGCTTACGTTTTAGTAGGGAATTGGTTGTAATTATCTTTTGCAAAAAGATTAATTATTAAGTAATTTTACAAGTTTTACATCAAGGAAGTGAACCCTGCATAGACCTTAACTACTTACGTATGGATAGGTGTGACACCAAGTGGTCACAGTTCTAGTTCAAGATTGGAAGTTTTCACGATATAAGGAAGGAAAAATGGCTACTTACAATATCGGTACTTTAAATGTAGACCCTGTTACTAACAATGATTACTACCTAGATAAGTATGATACGACAGATGTCTTTGAATTTAATCTCAACGAAACTAGGGATATAAACCTGTCTCTAACAGGTATAAACGCTGGTGATGATGCTGACGTAGTACTTTATCGAGACAACGGTAATGGTATCTTTAATGCCTCAGAAGATATTTATGTTGCTGGGTCTTACAGAGGAAGCAACAACGATGACTCAATAAATATTGCAGATCAACAGACAGGTACGTACTTTGCCCAAGTCAACCTCTATAATGACGGCGACTTCTACGGTATAAGTTACGATCTATCTTTATCGGCTACCTATGGGTTTTCACCTAGCAATCTTCTTCCAGTGGAGACCCAACTTGAGGACATATCAGCAGATAGCACTCAGTATGGTTACATAAGCGATTACAACACTGCTGATACTTATGCTTTCTCTTTAGGATATTTTGAAGGTGTGAATATTAACCTAAGCGGGCTCAGCTCGGATCTCGATCTCCGATTGATTGCAGATATCAACAATAATCGTATTGTTGATGCTGGCGAAGAACTTGTACGCTCTGTCAATGCAGGTACTTATCCAGACAGTATTACCTTAGATGATGCTGGTAACTATTTCCTACAAGTCTATCAATTTAGTGGTAGTAGTAGCTATACTCTGGACTTTGACCACTACACAACCGGTCTTGCTCTTGCTGCTATAGGTTGATCGTCAGTTATATCGGATTCGGGTAATGACTTATAAATATCCCACTCGCGCTGCAGCGCACCCTCTCTGATGCCTTGGCTACGTTGGTGTACACATCTTTAGAGATCTCCCTAAAACCCCCGATAAATTGGGGGACTTGAAAAATTTCCCCCCTTTTTAAGGGGGGTTAGGGGGGATCGAAACCGCTTTTAATGCACTTTAGAAGACTTGTGTACACCACCCTAGGATGCTTTGGGGAGGGTTGGAGAAGAGTGTACTCTATTTAGCTGCAAATACAGTATAAGTGTTTATCTGGACTTGAAATTGCAATTTGTCTTAGCAAAAGGTCAACTGGCTGAGAAGTAAAAAGCGGCAAAGCCATATTTCTTAACTTTGCCGCTTATTCTACTGAATCAAACTCTTAAGAGAATTATGATTTTCAACAAATTTTATTTACAGCACAAACTTTTGTCTATTTTTAGCGAGTTTCCCCCGCTGAGAATTTTAGAGCGACTTGGTACTGGCATATTACTGACATTCATACTTCCAATTCATTGTGCTTTTGCCCAGATAACATCAGATGGTACTCTTCCTAATAACTCTACAGTTCAAATAAATGGAAATACAAGCATTATTGAAGGTGGAACGCAGGCGGGAAGTAACTTATTTCACAGCTTTCAAGAGTTCTCAGTTCCTACAGGAAGTACCGCTTTCTTTAATAATGCTTTGGATATTCAAAATATCTTTAGTCGGATAACAGGTCAATCTGTATCAAATATTGATGGTTTAATTCGTGCCAACGGTCATGCTAACTTATTTCTCATTAATCCCAACGGAATTATTTTTGGACCAAATGCCTCACTAAATATTGGTGGGTCTTTTTTAGCAAGTACGGCAAGTACAGTAAAGTTTCTTGATGGAAAAGAATTTAGTACAAACGATCTTCAAACAACGCCACTTCTGACGATTAGTACTCCCATTGGCTTGCAATTAGGAGGAAATTTGGGAACTCTTGAAAATCGCTCTGTAGTAATCGATAGTAATGGGAAAACTGTTGGGCTTCAAGTACAACCTGAGAGAACTTTAGCACTTGTGGGCGGAAATATAAAGTTGGATGGTGGTTCTTTGCAAGCTCCAAATGGTCGAGTTGAGTTAGCAGCAGCTGCACAGCAAGAAACAGTGGGTCTTGCCGTCAGTAACGATAATATATTTTTGCAAGTACCGCAAAATTCAAACAAAGTTGATGTATCTCTTACTAATGCCGCTCGTATTGATGTGGCTCATAAAGGTCGAGGTAGTGTGGAAATAACTGCTCGAAATATTGATATTTTGGGAGGCAGTCAAATTTCTGCTGGTGTCGAACGGGGTTTGATAGCCGATCATTCTCCACCAGGAAATATCACTCTTAATGGTTTAGGGGAAGTAAACATTAATTACCCAAGTCGATTGACCAACATAGTTGCTCAGGAGGCTGTAGGTAGATCGGGTGACATAATTATCAATGCTGGTACAATTACTGTAGATAATCGAAATATAAATAATTGGACTAGCCCTACAAGACAATCGTTTATTCCAGCTGCTTTAGAAACTGGTGTTCTCGGGGAAGGATATGCTGGCAATATATCGCTCTTTGCCACAAATTCAATAAATTTGCTCGGACAGGATATTAGCGATCGAGATAAAGTTATTTCTACTTTTATATTTGAAGATATACCTGGAGGACCTAAATATGGGCAGCATTTAGGAGGTGGAGATATTACACTTCAGACTAATGGTTCTATTTCTTTGAAAAATGCTTTTCTGGATGCAATTGGTGGTTACGGAGGAAGGATATCAATTATTGGCAATGAGTTAGTGTCTATAACTGAAAATAGCTTCATCAATGGAGGAACTGATACAGGGTATTCTAAAAATATTACAGTTCAATCCAATGGTCCTATTACTATTCAACGTAGTAGACTGGGAAACAATGTTGGAGGTAATTCATTAAGTAACGCAGGTAATATTACGATTGGCGGGCAATCAGTCTCTATAACTGAAGGGTCTTTTTTAGAAACTCAATCAGAAAATAGCAACAATTCTGGTAATATTCAAATTAATGCTTCCGGAAAAGTCGAAATTTCAGGAATTGATGTAAGAAACCGCAGTTCGCGCGATCGCTCAAACGGTTATGAAAATACAGTGTTGATAACGCGTGCCCAAAGAAATGCTAAGGGCAAAGCGGGTGACATAATTATTAACGCAGGTGAGATACTTATAAATAATGGAGAGCGGACTCCTCGTAACACAAGTGTTATGTATCCATCACTATATGCTGGCGGTGATGGACAAGGACCCTCTGGAAATGTCTCACTTTTTGCCACAGGCTCAATCGCTTTGATCGGTCAGGATGTGCGATCCGAGGATCAAGTTATTTCTACCTATAGTGGCTTAGCGGGACGCAGAGGCGGTGGTGATATATTACTCCAAGCCAATGGTTTTATCTCTTTGAAAAGTGCTTATCTAAAAACTGCAAGAGCAGACGGGGGAAATATATTACTCGATGGTAATGAGTCTGTTTCCATAACTGAAAATAGTTTTTTTAATGCTGGTAGTACTCAAGGCACATCTGGCAACATTACAATTAAATCCAATGGTCCTGTCATTATCCAACGTAGTTGGCTCGGTAACAATGTTGGTTCAGGCTCGCAACCAAGTGGTGCAGGGAATATTGATATTAGGGGTAGGTCGGTTCATATAACTGATGGCTCACTTCTGGAAACTAAATCCGAAAGGAACGGTGCTAACTCTGGTAAAATTCAGATTCATGCCAATGAAGAAATTCTGATCTCAGGGAAAAATTCTCTTTTTGAACCATATAAGAATGGCACTCGTGCAAGCATTCTTAGAGAAAATAATCCATATACGACTTTGGTGACGACCACTGAAACTGGATCTTTAGGTCAAGCTGGAGATATTAGTATTAATGCTGAGCAACTCAAGGTAACAAATAGCGGACAACTGATTACCAATGCTCGCAACGGTGGTGATGCAGGTGATATTAATCTTGTAGTTGGAGATCGCATAATCGTTGATGGTAGCACCCCCAGTTTTAATGATGAATTTCCCTTAATAACTCAGGGCAATGGAGAGAGTAAAACTGAGCGTACTTCTGGTAGTGGCATATTTGCTAACGCGGAATCGGGTACTGGTGGAAATATTAATATAGAGACAAAGAACCTATTGTTATTACGTCGTGGTGCTCAAATAAAAGCTACTGCTGAGAACAATGGTAATGGTGGAAACATTACTATTAAAGCTAAACGTGGTTTCATTGTTGCTGTTCCTGGTGAGAATAGTGACATTATTGCCAATGCTCTGAATGGCAATGGGGGAAGAGTTACAATTAACGCCACTGGTATTTTTGGTATGACACTACGCAGCCGAGAAGACTTGGTGAAATTGTTAGGAACTAACGATCCAAACAAACTTGACCCTACTCGGTTGCTTACAAATGATATCTCTGCTATTTCACAAGCAAATCCTATGTTGAATGGAGTCGTAACTATTAACACGCCTGATGTTGACCCCAATCGAGGATTAGTAGAATTGCCTGCAAATCCAGTGGATGCTTCCCAGCAAATTACTCAAGGTTGTGCTCCTAAAAACGGACAATACAGTCGTTTTGTCGCGACAGGACGCGGTGGAGTGCCGTTGAACCCAAGCGAACCGTTGCGTTCTCGAGCAGTGATGACTCAATGGATTGCACTTGACGAACAGACACAGGAGCGAGACTTGGAAGCAAAAACGACTGGTTTTTCCGAACCTCCTACAGATGATGCTCAGCCAATTGTGGAAGCAAACAGGTGGGTTGTGGATAAGACGGGTAACATACACCTGATTGCTCAAGTCCCCAATACCAATTCATCTTTCCAAAATCGCTCAAGTGCTTTCTGTCATCCTCCTTCCTAAAAGCGCAAAATTTCTCGGTCGTATCCATCTGGTGTAGGCTCAAGCTCCCAAACTAACCCCTCTCCTGATTGCAGCACTACATCAACATAAAGCTGTGCGATCGCCTCTGTTGCGGTATCCTCGTTGTTGGCGAATGGCTGCAAATCCTCCGTTAACAATCTCAGTTTGAATCCAGCAGGAATCATTTCATCTAAATTTGTATTTCGTAATTCAAACCGCCATATGTTGTCTTCTAGATTCCCTTGAGGGAAAACGCGCAACTCGTATAAGCGATCGGCAAGGGTGACTTGTCTCGACAAGCACATACCTAATGCCCTCGTTTCTCGGTTTCGCATACCACGAGGAGCGAATTGCATAAAGGACATTCCCCAACCAAGTTGTTGTGCTAAATGAGGCACTCCTCCTTGCAACCACTGCTGTACGGACCACTGTTCTGATAACCCCTGTCGTCGCTCGTACAAACGTTGTCGCCATCCCCCATGTTCTAGTAATGCTCCCCAAAGTTCAAATGGAACTGCCAAACGAGGAAACGATACTGTAGGATTGCCCAGTCGTTCCAGCAAGTTTTCAGCTCGTGCTAGGGGTAATATCGGTAGAGGAACTACCTCCCCACGTAAAATTTCCTCCGGGCAGAGTTGATGGGCAACCCATAGGGTATTGATATCTTGTATCAGGTCATTTTCATCCATACAATAGGCGCGATCGCTTGCATCATAAACCCCTTTTGCTTTCAATTGTTCGTGAGTTGTATACCCATAAACTGTCACCCACCCTCCATTGGGACTCACTTGTACTGCTATGTACCAATCAGCAATCCAACTGGGAATGTCCACCCATTCCTGGGGTACGCGCAATTCTTCCATATCAATTGCCGCTGTCGGGATTAATACCAAGCGCTTGTCCCCGCAAACTATTGCAGTTCCAGGTACAAACTCCCAAAAGCTTGGTAATGCTGCATTTTTCGTCCAAACTCTTACACTTCCATCTCGATCTTCTTGCAACCAAGGTAACAATGCATCCAGACACATTTGGTTGAGGCGAGCTTGCCAATCAGTTCCCGATTTGGAAAATGATGGTAACTCCTTTATGTGAGAAGACAGTGGAATTTCTAAGGATAGCTTTTCTGGAATTAGGGTGAATGAGGGTGAAGTAAAATTCATCGTGGGAACTCTCAGCAAGACTACAAAAAGGGATGGCGATAGTACAACTGTAGCCATTCTTCTAAAGCATGGCTCATACTGTCAATTACGTTGGATGTTAGTGGAGTATGCAGTGTTTCCTGACTCCATTGAGCTAACGCCAAGAGTAAGGATTGTTTGATTTTACTTAATTGACGAGACACGTTATATTGTTTGACTCCTCTTTGTTGTGCAATTTGCTGCTGGGTGAGTCCTTGTTTGTAATAAGCTTCCAAAAGCTCGCGATTTTTGGTATCCAATTTTTCTATTGTCTCGCTTAAAAGCTTGTTAATTGCTATTTTTTGTTCCGCTATGGATTCTGCTTCCTCGCGGGCAATCAGATCGTTCAAGACAGATTCTTGAAAAGAATCCGTCAGACTATCGAGTAAGTTTCCTGCTTCTTGTTCAGATAAAGGACGATCTATAGATATGAAGCTGGGATATTGAAAAGAACGCACGGCTTTAGCACAGTTTAGCAACCCAGTTTCCAAATTTTCTGGAGTCCCAACTGGGCTGGAAGAACCAAGCTGGCGCAGGCGTTCGCTGTTGTAAAGTTCTGCGATAGCTTGTAATGTTTTGTTATCGGGTTTAATGAGTTTGTGAGATGTAACCGTTTCATTAGGTGCGTAGACTTGACGGAAACAATTCCAGGCGAAAACGTAACATCCAATTGTTTCCAATTTGTACCCTGCTTGTTGAAGCGATTTTACCAAACGCTTTTCACTAATTTTGTGTAACAATCCCCAGTCAGTGCAAATATCTGCTTCTTGGTGTTGACGTAATAAATCTTTTATGATACTGCTAAATGCATACTCAGCATAAGTTTTTAAATTTGAACTGAATTGTGGGTTAAAGCCTTTGAGAACTTTATCAATGCGAGCGATCGCTGTTTGGAAAAAGTCAGCAGCAGAATAACGTTCGCCGGGTAAATTCATTTTTATTTTTCTAGCAACCCAATAGCAAACTTCCTGTAAGTAGGCTGCAATGTGAGCAGCCGCAAGGGGATTTGCTTGAGTTTTCCAAATGTGGTGCCAGTAAATTGCCCAAAAAGTATCAGACTCGCAATCGCAAGAGTGCTCCAAACAATTCTGCATACTGCGCCGCAACTTGGGACTTATTACCCAACGGCTAAAAGTATCTCCATCAAATTGCACAAATGTGGAAAAGATTTCTATTATGTCCTGCCTTAAACGCATGAAAATTTTAGGTTACAAAAATAGAGAATTTACAGAGACTGGTTTTCATTCTGCTAAATTTATTTAAGCAAAGGAAAACTGTCTACATATTTCATTATGGAGATGTTAGGAAAACTAGACGAGTACACCAAGGAATACTTGAAAAAATTTGGAGATTTACGGGAGCGATAAGCGATCTTTCAGCCTGCGCTAGGCAAACGCAAAATAATCTAACAATTTTTGTCCTGTGGGTAAAATTGCATAAAAAATAAAGATATATCGTATATAGAGATTGGGGCTAAAAATAAAGTTAATTTTTTTAAATTTCTACACTTGGGATACTTTTTTCTTGTACCAATGCCACAAACTCGGTTTCCGGACGAGAAATTTAGGGTTTTAGGTTGTAGGTTTTGCAAGAAACCGATTTTTTTCAGCTTCATAAAAAATGGAGCAAGGTGCCAGTATACATATTTACTTTAAAAAAAATAAATTACTGAAAAAAGTAGCTGAACTTCTCTATAAATGGAGACACGAACAACAGTGACTAAGTTAGCGATCTTGAAATTTGGCAAAGGAAGCTTTGAAACTGGGTTTCCAGTAACGCTTGAGATTGGAGAAGAAAATAGCCGTCCTCAAAGTGAAGTCCCAGGTGAACTTCCCCCAAATATAGAATTACTTCTAGAGTTTAATCGCTGGCAAGCAATTTACCGAAGTTTGGATTTTTCAACTCGTCCCATTGGTTTATCAAAACCAAGGACGCAAACTTTGAGTTTGGAGGAGTGCTTGCAAGCAGCTAAATGTTTGTGCGATTGCTTCAATCATTGGCTGCAATCTGACTCTTTTCGTTCCATTCGAGAAAAATGGTTGGAAAAACTGCTGAAATCGGATGAAATAAGGGTAATTTTACAGTCTCAAGATTATCAAATTCAAAAACTTCCCTGGCATCTTTGGGAGTTAATAGAGCGCTATCCAAATGCAGAAATTGCGCTGAGCGTTCCAACTTATGAACGAGTTAATCTTTTATCAAAACCCACGGAAACCGTCAAAATTTTAGCATTGTTAGGTGACAGTAAAGGAATCGACACAATAGCAGATCGGGCCCTCTTAGAGCAACTACCCGATGCAAAAGTTCATTTTCTTGTAGAACCAATGTGTAAAGACTTGACGGATAATCTTTGGCAGCAAAATTGGGATATTCTTTTTTTTGCAGGGCATAGTTCAACTCATATTTCGGGAGAAACAGGCTTAATTTACATCAATCAAACTGAGAGTTTGACAATTAATCAGTTAAAATATTCTTTAAGGCAGGCTGTAGAGCGCGGTTTAAAACTTGCAATTTTTAACTCCTGTGATGGCTTGGGACTCGCACGAGAATTTGCAGCTTTGCAAATTCCACAGTTAATTGTGATGCGAGAACCCGTTCCAGATCTCGTGGCTCAGGCATTTCTCAAACATTTCCTGCAAGCATATGCAGGAGGGAAATCTTTGTATCTAGCAGTTCGCGAGGCAAGGGAAAGAATGCAAGGGCTAGAAAGTCAATTTCCTTGTGCAACCTGGCTACCTGTAATCTACCAAAATCCAGCAGAAATACCGCCAACTTGGGATGAATTGACAACCAGGGGAAGCAAATTACAGTTTTTCAATGCAGATACGCGAAAAGCTCCTCAAAATCCCGATATTCGTCCTATTCGTGTCGCGTCAAATCTTGCAAATGGGAAGAAATTAGTTTTAGAACCTTTACCTTCCACCCAAATTCAAAATCTAAAAAGTCAAGCGAAAAATCCCAAGCATCATCTTCTGTGGCTGACTGGTGTCAGTTTGGCGATCGCGGGTTTAGTCATGGGTATACGTTATTTAGGAATGCTTCAACCATTGGAGTTACAAGCATTCGATCGCTTGTTAAGCCTCCGTCCCAATGAAAAGCCCGATCCTCGCTTGTTGGTTGTTAAGATTACAGAAGAAGACGTACAATCACAGCCCCAAGAAGAACGCCGAGGTTCTCTAAGTGATGCATCGCTCTTGAAATTACTAGCAACATTAGAGGCGTATGAACCACGAGTGATTGGATTGGATATCTATCGCGATTATGCTGTGAAGCAAGATTTACCACAACTAGCAACACAAATGCAAAAAAGCGATCGCCTGATTGCTGTGTGTCGGGTGAGCGATCCTCAGTCCAGTCAACCGGGAATCTCACCACCTCCAGAAATACAGCATCAACGCTTGGGCTTTAGTGACTTAACAGTTGATGCAGATGGTATCGTCCGCCGCCATCTCCTCTCATTAACGCCACCACCCTCGTCGCCCTGTCTTGCTACCTACGCCTTCAGCGTCCAATTAGCATTGCGCTATTTAGCAGTTCAGAATATTTCACTCATATTTACGCCCGATGGGGGTTGGCAATTGGGCAAAGCGACTTTTAAACCACTAGAAGCACATACTGGTGGATACCAAGATCTTGATGCTACAGGTTACCAAATTTTATTGAATTACCGCTCTCATCATTCACTACAGAAATTTGTTTCACAAGTGACGCTTGCAGAAGTACTTGCAGGTAAAGTCGCTCCCAGCGCAGTCAAAGATCGAATTGTTCTCATTGGCACAACGGCTGAAAGCTTTCAAGACTCTTCACTGACACCTTATTCTACACCAGAAGGTAGGGTACAGAAAATACCGGGAGTTATCCTGCAAGCACAGATGATCGGTCAACTGCTGAGTGCAGCACTAGAAGAACGCCCTCTATTGTGGGCTTTGTCTGTATGGCAAGAAACAATCTGGATTTGGGGATGGTCATTAACAGGTAGCTTGCTTGCTTGGTATATCCTAAAAGGACGTTATCTGGCAATTGCTAATGGGTTTGCCATTCTCTGTCTCTATGCAGCTTGCTTTGTTTTTTTAATTCAATGGGGTGCTTGGATACCGCTTGTTCCAGCGACTCTTGCGCTAATTGCTAGCAGTCTTGTCGTTCGCTATGGGAAGTATCAAGTTATTAAGTAAAAACTTTCTTAAAACACAACGAAGCAATGAAACCCTTCAATCGGCAATTAGTTTTCAAAACTTCATTTATCTTAATTTTGATAATAAGCTGTCTTAGCGCTCCGATAGCGCTTCAAGCAAAATCAATGCCTGTTCGTTTCAACCCACCACCACCGCCACCCGATCGCGGCGCACCGGGAAACCGAGGAGAAGGAGCTTCACGGGGAGAGTGTATTTCTAGCAACTTACCCCTAACAGCTTTGGTTCCAAGCTACGAGCAAAGCTTGAGTCTGCAAAAAGGAGAAACAAGTACAATGACTCAGGTATGGGGTCTAACCAGTGTGGAGCAACCAAGCTTTTGGTTTTATCTACCCTACAACCAGTCATTGATTCAAGCGATCGAGTTTGTTTTACAAACTGACAATAACAAAACAATTTACCGCACAAACATCTCAATACCGCCAAAATCGGCCATTATTGGAGTTTCTCTCAAAGAGACTCCAGCCTCTCTCGAGATTGACAAGCGCTATCGCTGGTTTTTGAAGGTGAGAGTTGCATGCAATTCTCAGCAAACAACTTTAGATTATGTAGAAGGCTGGGTTCAGAGAGTGAATCTAAAGACAGCACTGAGCGATCGCTTAAAACAAGCCACTCCACAGCAACAAGCAGTTATCTATGCTCAAGAAGGTATTTGGTATGATGCTCTCACATCTCTAGCAGAACTCCGTCTGGCAAATCCTCAGGATTCAGTATTAGCTGAAGACTGGAAAAACTTGCTCGCGACAATTGGGTTAGAAAAAGTGGTAGCACAACCGCTTGTTCGCGTAACGAGATAATGCACTCACTCGTTACAAAATCGCAAAGCTGTTCTTCGTGATTTTGCAACGAGTAAGTAACTCTCTTATGTCACTCAGCGCGAGAGAATAATTGAAGCGAATAGAATTCACTGCTACACAAACGAAATCCCTCACTATTCTAATATGGCTATAGACCTTTCCACCCTAACCTTTACCAACCGAGCCGATCTAGTCCCTACATCAGGAACTGCGGAAATTTTCAATACTGGCATCGTTAATACCCTTGGTGGTAACGACACTCTCACTGGCACCGGCGCTAACAACTCATCTGTATTTTTCCAAAGCGCTGGCATCACAAATAGTGGTACCATTAATACCAGTAATGGTAATGATACGATTACAGCTACTAGCGATGAACTCTTTAGTGGTGGTTCTACAAACGGTGGAGTCCTCGATAACTCTGGTACTATTGATACTGGTAGTGGGGATGACGTAATCAGAGCCACAGGTAGGATTCAACCTGGTAGTGGAAGTGGCAGTGCAATAAATAATACTGGTAGCATCAAGACGGGTGCTGGCAACGATACAATTAGTGGTGTAATAACTGGCACTGGAAATTTTGTAGGTATATCCAATCAAGAAAGTAGTACGATTAATACTGGTAGTGGTGACGATACAATCATTGGTACGGGACCTAGCACTGGCTTGGCGGGAATCCTTAACGAAGGCATCATTAATAATGATGGTGGTAATGACTCAATCATTGGTAATGGTGACTTAAACGGTATTGTTAACAGAGGCATTATCAATACTGGTAATGGTGATGACTCAATCACAGGTAATGCTACGTCGTCTATTAGCGATGGAGGCTCTGGAGTCTTAAATTCCTTTGGCACCATTAACACAGGTGCAGGGAACGACACAATTATTGGCACGGGAGATATAGGGATTTACAACACTCCCTTCTTAAGCAGTAGCAACAGCATTATCGATACAGGTGCAGGGAACGACACAATTATTGGCACAGGAGATATAGGAATTTACAACACTCCCTATAACTTCAGCAATAGTAGCAACAGCAGTATTATTAATACGGGTGCAGGCAATGACACCGTTATTGGTAATGGTTCAAGCGTTGGTATTTACAATGACGGCATCATAAATACTGGTACGGGCAATGATACCGTTGATGCCCTTAATGGTGGCTTTTCTAGCTTTAATCCTCCAGATCTCGGAGGTGTACTACCTAGGTTTAATGGCTTAGGTATTGTCCTTCTCGGGGACGGCGATGACGTTCTTAAAGGCTTCGGAACTGGTCGTTTTGATGGTGAAGATGACAAAGATACGCTACTGTTAGGGACTGGACAATATACTGTCTCAGGCATCACAAATGCTGATGGCTTTTATACAGTCAATAACGGCACAACAGATATGTTCGTAAAGAACTTCGAGTTTATTGGGAGTGCCAGCGATCCTGCTGCCGCTTTTAGTTTTAACAGTGTTATTGGCAAAACTTTGACAGTGTAGCTATAGATACTAATTCTCAGCCAGATTCCGCGTCACAAAGCGTGCGCGGATTGGCTCAATAAAAACGCCTTTCAAAATAAACTCAACTGTCACGTCTGTAAATGTTTTAGGTGCGACTCTGAGCGTGGAGCGAAAACCACCAGGGCGATCGCGCTCCTCATCGCTTCTTAGTTTCAGAACTCTGAGAGGCTAGTGGGCTATTGCTTTTTACAAAACTTTATACGCCGGAGTCACAGACAACCTCCATTGCACCATACAAGTCAAAACCCGTAAATTGTATGGAATTGTTAAGCGAATCTAGTAGAAGGTAACAAATTGTTCCCATTTTAAAATTGCTCTATTGGTCTTGCTACAAAGACAACTACAGCATTCTGCTAGTTGTTTGATAGCAATTAAACAGCATAGTCAACTGCACAAAAGGGTTAATTAGCAATTGCTGAAAAATTATAAAACAATGACTGAAAACCCCAGTTTAGAGTTAGTAAACGAATTTGCGACTCTTAGTAAAATCAACTACCGTTAGGAGATAATTTATAACAACAAGTCTTTGTTGCACTTGTTGGGAGGAAAAGCCATGAGAAAAGGGCTAACAGCAGTACTTTTGCTGATGTCATTCTCACTAACTGCCACAGTTTATGCGGTATCAGTTGAAGATTCAGCATCTGAGAATTTATCGCAAGATAGATCTGAGACAAAGTTTGAGAACGTCAGTGATAGCGTATCCGATGTTGGAATTGACCAATCCACAGCGATCGCACCTGAGAGTGGGAACCGGACTTCTGAGACTGTATGGAACAGCGCGATCGGTGATTATGAAAGGGTCAGCACCTTTGCTTATCCCTCAAGCGGGCAATGTGGTTTGCAGGTGAATACACCACATGCCTCTAATACATACTCTGAAGAAATTCACACTCGCATCGTGTCATTTTGTAAAGTTCTTCCTTTAATCTCAAACACCGTTAGCGGCAAGACTTACAGATCGCGTTGGTACGGCTGGCAGCGTGTAGCCACACTCTCGCCAAAAACCGTTACCGCTTCAAGCAGTACGGTGCAAAACTACCGTAGAACAGTTGTTGCTAAGTGTAAGGCAGGAGATTGGCATCGTTACCGTACTGAAGGATTCGGTACGGTCAGCACTGGAGTTCAAAACTTTTCAGCAGCAGCTTACGAGCAGAACGATGATGAAATTCAGTGCGTCCGACGTTAATATCCGTGCAGTGCCAGTGCTTCCGCTCAATTGCAGTTAGCTTAATCGCGATCGGGCTTAACTGCGGATGTACTACCAAATCGAATCAACAAGATACTTCAGTTGCCCCTTACCTTCCAAACGAACAGCTAGCCGCTCCCAAGACAGCACCATTATTTTTGGTTGCAGCACCTGGAGAACCAACAATAGAGCCATTTTATATTGATTGGTCAGCTGCTCGTGGCAGTATAAAAGTGCCTCCGTCTGTCATGCACTGGTCTGCAATAGCACAAAAATCAACAACATTAGGGTGGCTTGAGACTTCACAAATTCCAATCCGAGTTGTCATTTACGTCTACCCTCAAGTCAGTCCAACTGGAATACCACCTGAAAATTCGGGTTTTGAGCATCGCTGCCTGCATTCAAGTTCCCAGCAATCGTTTTGCACCTACCGTAAGATTGTACATTCAAACAAATCGGCAATAGAACTGACCGTGCGCGATAAGTTAGGTCCTGATGCCTGTTATGTTGTTGTACATGGGGCTTGGATTGTTCAAGATTCTCAAGCAGTTCCATACAATGAGGTATCTGCATCTTGGGGGTGGAGCCGCTGTCCCAGATAAGTAAACGAGCCACTCCACAGCAACAAGCAGTTATCTATGCTCAAGAACGTAAAAACGGAGTTTCAAATTTTCTTTTACGAAAGTAATAAAAGAGAGGTAAGACCCAAATTAAACATTATTTCCAGGACGCCATCCACCAAGCAAAGCTGCAACACCTAATGCTGCAAAGGTAACTGCACCCCATTTAAGAGGTGGATTCATATCTAGCCAATCTAAGAAAGTTGGAATTGCCAATTGGTCGAAGTCTCCCTTCACTCTGTCATACTCAGGTACAGGTCCATAGAGATTATCTGGTGCATCTTCTGACTTAGGTTCGTTAGTCCTCTGTCCTGCAAAAGCAATCAGCGTCAGTATTGAATCTACAAGTTCTGGCGAAACCCGTTGCAACACATCCAAGACTCTGCCAACATCCCCTGCTATAAAATCGCGAGTGGGATGTTCTGCTGCGTAAAGAATAGCATCGGCAACAATGTTGGGTTGGTAATATGGGGGTATTCCTGTAGGCTTAACCCCCAGCTTGGTGCGAACTTTGTTGTAATAAGGGGTGTTAATCACCGCAGGCTTTATGGATGTCACGCTGATGGGCAATTTTTCATGTTGCAACTCAACACGCAGCGATTCTAAGAAACCTTCAACCCCATGCTTGGCAGCAGAATAGGGGCTTTGTAGTGGTAAACTGCGGACACCTTCCACTGAGGAGATATGAATTAATGCTCCTCGTCCCTCTTGTTTGAGATAAGGGAGTGCTGCCATTGCACCATGAACTTGTCCCATTAAGGTAACGTCTACAACGCGTTGAAACTCTTCTGGTGAGATTTGGTCGAAGCGAGCAAGTACACCTGTTGCTGCAGCATGAACCCATGTATCTAGCCGTCCATAAAGTGCGACAGTTTTGTCTGCGATCGCTTTGACTTGTTCAAAATCACTCACATCAGCTAAAACATATGCGGCTTCTCCGCCAAAGCTTTGGATTTCTTTCACCAAAGACTGTAGCCCTGATTCGCTACGCGCAGCAACCATCACCTTTGCGCCTTTTTGGGCAAACTTCAAAGCGGTTTCGCGCCCAATCCCACTAGAAGCACCGACTACAGCAACAACTTGTTGATTAATAGGTTTTAATTGCATAGTTTTTACCCTTACTCTCTCTCCCATGTAAAGCTTTGTGAAGCGATCGTTCATCTTTCATTGGGCTGACAAAAGGGAGCGATCGCAGAACAGTTTCAAGAGTGGGTTCCGAGTGCTGCTCTGATTATACCAGTGGCAGAGGTAGGGCGAAATTGGACAACATTGAGATCGCTGCCTTTAATGTTCTCACAGTTGTTGACAAGCTGCTTCTACGTTAAATCGAGCTTCTCAGCAGTTTACCTTACACTGTTGGATTTGCTCCTAACCAGTTCAGTAACTCCTCAATAGTTGTAAAATCTAACAAAGCTTCGCCAAGTGCTTCTAATTGGTTTGTTGAAAGGGTTTGAATGCTTTCTCTCACCGATTGTGGCAACTCCCCTAGCTGTCTTTGTAGTTGCCGTAGAATAAGTTTTTGTTCGCCTTCAAGCTTTCCTTCAAGCTTTCCTTCAAGCTTTCCTTCAAGCTTTCCCCGTTCGTAACCAATGCGCTCGCCTGTGGTAATATAACTCATACTCCGCTCCTGTTCCGCAGTTGCTACAACGCGGGGAACCCGCGCAACGCACTGCTCTTCAAATCGCTTAAATTCTTCCCACAACTCTGCTTCCAATCCTTTTGGTAATATCATAACCCAATCGATAAATCGATATAAGTTACGAATATCTCTCTCTGTCAATCCTAAATCATACAATCGTCGAATCAAGCTAAATTTCCAACTTTTTCGTTCTCCTGGTTTTTTACTTGTCTCCTGCGTTTTTAAATTTGCCATGACTACCGTTGCAAATGGGTTATTGCTGGCTTCTAATTCTGTCCAACGGTTTTGGTAATCGAGAAGCTTGACGGTGCCAAATTCAAAGTTCAGCTTGGTCTTGGGGTAGCTGTAACTATATTGGTTTGGTCGCCATGTGGGGTCGGAATCGCACAAAATCGCCAAACTTATGGCAGGTTTAGCAAATCGGTCAAAAATCCGTAAATTGTAAGAAAACATTCTTTGTGCAAAGTCGTCTTCTGATTTTGCCTGGACTTCTACGTGTATTAGCAACCACATTTCTTCTCCTTGAAGTTGCCAAACTTTGACTAACTTATCGACATATCGCCTACCTTGTTTTGCATCGCGTGCGATTTGCTGAAATTCTTTATCCAGAAATTCGTGGTGACGTTCCCAGTTAATTAATGCCGCTACTTCCGGAAAGAAAAATTGCATGGCTTGGGGAAAGTATGCTTCTAAAATTTCTTTCCACGGTGAATCATTATCGACTCTTTTGCTTTTGGCGGTCATATTTCAATTGCTATACAGAACATATATTCTATAGCAATCCTATTTGATATCCGAACAAGGGAGACAAGGAAGACAAGGGAGAGGTGTTTCCAACTCCTGCACTGATTGCTATCCTAAAAAAATTAAGAGAAGTTGTCATATGATTTTCTTCCCACTATAAAATTACCGCTGTACTTTCTTCTTTCTTCGCACTCTTTGTGCCCTTGTATAGTTCATTTAAATCTGACACTACAAGCAACATCTTATGATGACATTCCTATCAATTACTGTTCCGTTGCTATCGATATTATTCCTCTGTCCTCTCCCTCTGCGTCCTCTGCGTTCTCGGCGGTTTTTTAATTATTCAAATGCTACCGGATCTGATATAAGTAGCTGCAAATAATCATTACCAGTTTGTAGTTACGATGTATGCGCTAAAGCGCTACTACGAGCTAAATACAATGATTTTACTTTCACAACAGTTACAACTATAGGTTGGGTAAACCCGTGTGGAAACTCAACAAATGTCTGTGAATGTTGGGTTTCGTTCCTCAACCCAACCTATGGGACTTTTGACCAATAACCAATGACAAATGACAACACTTAATCCTTCCACAAAGCAATACCGCCTAATAATCCAGTCACATTTGGAATAATCTTTACATTTTTTGGCAACTCAATATTGACTTTATTGGCTTCCCCTCCGCCGATGTAGAGGTAATCGTAGTTGAAGAGATGTTCCAAAGATGCGATCGCTCTTTGCAAACGCCTGTTCCATTTTTCCTTACCAATCTTGTCTAAAGTCGAACGTCTCAATTGTTCTTCGTAAGTTTCCCCTTTGCGAAACGGATGGTGTCCCATTTCCAAATTTGGCACCAGTTTGCCATCAACAAACAAAGCAGAACCAAAACCCGTACCCAGTGTAACCACCAATTCCACGCCTTTTCCAGAAATTGCGCCCAAACCTTGCATATCGGCATCATTTATGACACGCACGGGTTGATTTAAACGTGCTGACAATGCTGTTGCCAAATCAAACCCAACCCACTCAGGAGTTAAATTCACTGCTGTTCCGATGACACCACTACGCACAACACCAGGAAAACCTACTGAAACGCGATGATATTCTCCTTGAGTTGCTGCTAAAGAAGCGATCGCATGAATCACAGCTTCTGGTATAGCAGGTTGGGGCGTTTCTGTTCGCGCCCTTTCCGTTAAGGGATTGCCTTTGGTATCTAGAACCATTACCTTAACACCGCTACCACCAATATCAACAGATAAGGTACGGATAGCTCCATCATTTACGACCATTGCTTTTTTTGAGTACATATGGACTGGGGAGTGAGGACTGGGAAATCAATCCTCAGTCGCTACCTTTTATGTATTAATTTTATCAGAGATATAATAACCAATATGCACGGCTTCATTCCTCCATCACGCTTTTTTCCATACTTGACGTGGACTGATGTTCAAGCAATGCCGAACAAAGAAAATGTTGTCATAATCCAACCAGTAGGAGCAGTAGAACAACACGGTCCCCATTTACCACTGATTGTTGATGCGGCTATTGGTGCAGCGGTTTTGGGAAAAGCTTTGGAAAAACTAGACCCCAACATTCCAGCCTATGCCCTGCCAAATCTTTACTACGGTAAATCCAACGAACATTGGCATTTTCCCGGTACGATTACCCTCAGTGCTAAAACCTTACTGAAAACTTTGATAGAAGTTGGAGAAAGTGTTTACCGTGCTGGGTTTAGAAAATTCGTGTTGATGAACTCTCATGGAGGACAACCCCAAGTTATGGATATTGTCGCACGAGATCTACACGTTAAATACAGCGATTTTTTTGTGTTTCCACTTTTCACCTGGCGAGTTCCCCATATTACTGGAGAATTACTGACTCCTAAAGAAAAAAAATTAGGAATTCATGCCGGGGATGCTGAAACTAGTATTATGCTGGCAATTTTACCCGAACAAGTCAAAATGGATGCTGCAGTTGTAGAATATCCTCCCGAACAGCCAGAAGGGAGTTTGCTCAGCATCGAAGGTAAGCTATCTTTTGCTTGGACAACACGGGATTTGAGTCAAAGCGGGGTTATAGGCGATCCTACAGTTGCAACTCAAGATAAAGGCGATCGCATTCTTGAATCTGTTTCTGATGGGTGGGTACAAGTTATTCACGATATCTTTGCGTTTAAACGTTGACCCAATCTTTCTCGTTCCCAGACAGAACTTATTGGTGATACCTATAACAACGGGAGCATCCCAATTTGGAAAAAACATTAAGCGATTGAAATCGCAGCTATACAAACCAAGTCCCTCCGGGTATCTCCTTACGGAGACGCTATGTGCAAGGCACACGCTTCGCGATGCCGCAGGCTATGCCCGTAAGGGCTATACGCGATGCGAAGCTACTCCCTTCCCGCTCGAAGATTTCTTAATTAAATGAACCGCAGAGGCGCAGAGGACACAGAGGAAAGAGGAGAAGAAGATCGGTAGTCTTATGGCGGAAAGGGAGTACGCCCGCAGGACTATACGCCAGTCTCCTGGGCGTGGGAAATCCCCTATAAGAACAAGGTAATGGTGATACCAATTTTCTATGAAGATGCATATAATTAGCCTGCGTATAGCCCTTACGGGCATAGCCTGCGGCATCGCGTAGCGTGCGCTTTGCGCTTAGGCTGGCTTTGTTTGTATAGCCGAGGCAGCGCGTTGCGGAGAGAAGTTGCGGCTTGGGGGTTTCCACGTCAGATGCTTCACTTGGGCAAAGACGACAGGTGCTCCAACGGAGGAAACCTCCGCAACGCACTGTCTCCCCAAGACCGCACTGACTCCCCAATAGCAAACTTCGGAGGGTTCCCCCCGTTGTAGCGCCTGCCGTCCACTCTTCTAGAGTGAGGGCAATAGTGTGCAACTTCACATAGAATTGGTATGAGGAGCAACATTACCCATTCACCAACCGATCCTTGAAGAAGTTCGGAATTTTGCAGCCTCTCAAACACGTCCAAACCTTGTGCTCATGCAAAAACTTGTTCGGCTTTTATAGCGCTGTTGATATAGTACTCGGTAACTTTGCAGGCATTTTTGAGATTCATTTCAAGCAAGTTAATTTTTTTGGCTTCTCTGGTAAAACTTGGCATCTCTTGCCGACAGGTCGGGCAAAACCAATAGATCCCTTGAGAGCGAACGTGGCGTAATAACTGGTCGGTGCAGCAAGGGCAAGAATTCATAATCTTTTTACCTCCACTCAAGGGTCGAGTAATAAATGTTTAATAAAGCAGTTGATATTAATACGGAGTTGCATTCAAAGACATGACTTGTTGGTGAAACAAGTGAGACACGGGAGAGAACACGATGTAGCAATGCAAGCTGGTCTAAAATTGTATGGAGATTAACTGCAATTACGTATCAGCCCTTAAACTTTATGTGTTTGCAGTATTCAGGACGTGCTGTTTTTACGGAATAATTTCATTCTAAAGTCACAATGTGAGAATCTTGTGAAGATGAAGTAGCAAAATCATCAATAAATTTACGTGTTAATTCTGCTAAAAATACTCTTCTTATGAATGAGACTTACGTATATCTTCGCTTTATTTAGTCAGATTGTTTGAGAGCAAGGTTGAATAGTGCCTGGAGAGAAGGAATCTTTTATAAAAGCTTAAAGAGTTTCTTCCATCTGAACTAATCGCAGTTCGTTAAGAAATATAACAGTGTCTACTTGTACGGTGGCTGGAAGATCTCTTGAATGGGATGCTGCAACGTAACAATTCTCAAGAATTTTCAAATCAATTTTGGGTAAGTGCTGGTAACGCGCAGTTACAACCGGTTGCTTGAGCACGACCGAGGGCAATATTGGCAGATTTGTATAAAGACTGCAAATCGTCGCCATCTTCTGGGTATTGGGCTATACCCGCACTGGCAGTTATTTGAAACTCGCTGTTATTGCTAGCAGTAAACTTTTGCTCGTGCAGTGTTTCTAGAATTTGAACAACTCGTTGGAGTCCCTGGCTTCGAGTCATACCATACATCCCAACGACAAATTCCTCTCCACTCCAACGAGAGACAACATCTTCTCCACGAAACGATCGCTGTAGAAGTTGTCCGAGTTGTCGCAGGACTGCATCACCAGCTGCGTGACCAAAATCGCTGTTAATTTGCTTGAACTTATCTAATTCTAGAATAGCCAAACACATGGGTTGATTGTGCCTCAAACTCAAGCGCAGTAGCTTGTTCAAGTCTTGAGTGGCTCGATGGCGATTGTACACTCTAGTGAGCGGGTCAATTTCTGCTAAACTCCGTTGCAGTTTAGTCCGTTCTAACCGATGGAGGATACGGCTGACTAGTTCTGGACCTACAATTGGGTTTCTGACAAAATCATCGGCACCAGCAGCAAAAATTTGATGAATAGTGGTGGCATCTATATTATTGGCAAGAAATAGAATTGGCAATCCACCCCAACGTACATCGTTTCGTACTATTTGGCACAGTTCATTGCCGTTTAAGTTGGGCATATCAAGGTTGACAATCAGTAAATCTGGTGTAGATGCTTCTAGAGTTTCCCAAAACTGTTGCGGATCTTTCTCTACGATCGCTTTCAGTCCCCAAGGCTCTAATAGAGCTTTTAACGTGTTTGGAGTTTGGGAATTGTTGTCTATAACCATCACCACTGCTTCCGAGTCAATGTTAGTTGGTTGCAAGATATGCGTAATAACTTGTATCACCTCATTAGCAGCCATTGGCTTTTGTAAAAAAGTACGTCCTCCCAATCGCGCCACTTCCAAGCGAGTATCCAAATTGCTATGGGTTGTAAAGACCACAACAGGTACTGGTGGTGTTTGTAATAAAAGTTCTGCTAGCAGGGCAAAACTCTCTTCAGTTGTATTTCCGACAAGGGGGTCAAGTAAAATGGCATTAGGAGCAAAACAGTCAATTTTATCCCTAACTTCAGACAAGGTTGTCGCTACTTCTGCAATGATTCCTTGAGCTTCAGCCCTAATCACTAATTCACGTGCTAGTTGGCGATCGCTATCAATTATTAATAACTTGGGGCGTCCATCTTTGGAATTTGCCAACTTTGACAGTAATCCTGGGGATGAAGACTCTATTTCTTTGCGTAAAGCCATTACCAACTTGTACAAGTACTTAGTTTCTTTAGTTGAAGGTTGGCTGAGCTGCAGGTAATGTTTGATTGTACGAGCTAACTGAGCGCTTTTGTTCAAACCACAATGACACAATGAAGCTACTAATGTTTGAGCTTCTTGTTCGGCTAAAGTCTGGAGTTCCTGGCTCTGTGTCTGTTGCAAGTAAGCTGTAGCAGCTTGTTCGAGCACAGTTATATGCTGGTTCATTCTTTCTTTAAACCGATTCAAAGCTTCTGTTAATGCGGGTGATGTCTGCTGTTGCTGTTTATTACCTCTCTTCAGAGAGATGTTATTTATCGGTTTTGTTGGTAACGCTTTGAGACGATACCCGATACCATAAACAGTTTCAATTATATCGGTAGGTGCTCCCACAGCCTTTAACTTCTGCCGCAATCCTTTGATTTGAGTTCTCACGGCTTCCTCTGTCGGTGTGTTTGCAAATGACCAAATATGTTCGAGAATTGCATCACAACTAAACACCCTTTTAGGATGTCGCATCAACAACTCTAAAAGAGCGTACTCTTTAGGCGTGAGCTGTATCGGTTGCGTTTCATAACGGACTTCAAGATTGCTGGGGTCAAGGCGCAGGTTTCCCCACTCTAATATAGGTGATGGAGTAGAGCTACTCCGACGCAGTAAAGCGCGGATACGAGCAATAAGTTCTTTGGAGTCAAAAGGTTTTACCACATAATCATCTGCTCCTGCGTCTAGCCCCATGGCTTTATCATGACCGCTATCTCGACCTGTTAACAAAAGAATCGGGACTGTAAAACCACGCGATCGCAACTGGCGGCACAGGCTAATACCATCGAGTTCAGGTAACATGATATCGAGCAGTATCAAATCGTAGTTGAAGGCTTGTACTAAGTCCCAAGCTGCTTGACCATTTGTGGTCACTTCCACTGCATAACTTTGATAATGAAGGAGTGCAGTGAGTGACCTAATGATAGATTCATTATCCTCTACAATAAGAATCCTCATGATGACTCATTCCTTTAAATTTTTGGTGTTATATACGTTAAGAGTTTGTAACAATTTTTTGAATTAGACACCGACAACCACAATCATCATTGAAGCTGAGCTTCAGTCTTCATAAAATGCCAAAAAACCTTGTTGAATTCAGCAAACTCCAGCCTAAGTTCTGACATCCTTTGGCTGCGTTCTTTATACACACAACTCTCACGCATAGATTGCAGTTTAGTATAGAAAGTCTTCAGCTGCAACTTGACATCTAATATAGAGGTATAAAGATTTGATGAATTCAAAAATTCTAGAAAGTATGAATAACCGTAGATATAACTATTATTTGATGTAAAGAATTTATACTTTACTAGAATTAAAATTCTTTAAGTAAGAACAAGCGACTTAACTATTATCAATCAACGTTCTCAGACTTACCTTAGAATTCACATATATAGTTAAATTACTGAAAAGCAAGTATCATATTATCGAAAATCTTCTTTAGATAGAAGAAGAAAAAAATGTAATAGTTCTATAAAGATAAAATTACATTATATTAAGTCCCAAGCCCTAACTTTCTGAAGGGTACGGTTGACCGTTTAGGGCTCATATTCAGTTTAGACGCACACTTATAGTACCCTTTTAGTTGCAAATAATACACAGTTTGCTTAAAATATTACGGAAATAACTTGCAGCAATGTGTAGTATGCTTTCGGTACCAGCATACTACACTTTATATTGTATCGGCTAATTTTTTGCAAGTTTCTAAATACGTAAATTCATTGAACCAAGAATCCCCCGATTTGAAGTCACTGGAGTGTCAGAAGTGTAGCCTTCAGTGTAGTAGTAGTTATAGCGTTTATTGTTAGAACTGACTCCATTGACTGCATAACCCAGAACTTTCTGACCGGATTTTTCCAAAAGCTCTTTAGCAAAAATAGTACTTGCAGAATCAACAACCCCCGGTCGAACAACAAACAATACACCATCAGCCATGTGACCTAAAATAGCCGCATCAGCAGCAACATTTAATGCTGGAGCATCAACGATCACAAAGTCGTAAGTAGCAGCAAAACTTTCAATTAACCGAGCCATTCGTTTGGAGTCAAGGAGAGATGCTGGAGAAGGAGGTACAACACCAGCCGTGAGGACATCTAAATTATCCCAAACTCTTTTGATAGCTGTCCCGCTGTCAACTTGTCCGACAATCGTATTGCTTAAACCCTCAGTATTACATAGTTCCCAAATTTGATGCTGAACTGGACGGTGCAGATCTGCATCTATCAGCAAAACTTTGCTCTCCATTTGAGCCATTGCAGTTGCTAAATTCGCAGCTACTGTTGATTTCCCTTCTCTAGGCACAGCGCTTGTAACAACTATCACTCTTACTTCCTTGTCAGCGCTAATAAATCTCAAGTTAGCCCTTAGCATTCGGTAAGCTTCACTCACTGCAGAACGTGGGGTATTTTTAACAACAAGTTGATAGAGGGAAGATTCAGAGTGGCGATCGCTGTAATTTAATGTTTTGAGCTTATCAAAGGAGGGGATAATTCCTAATAAAGTCTCTCCCAATAATTCTTGGACTTCACCTACAGTCTTAATGGATTTATCTTGTGCTTCTAAAATGTATAGACTTGCCAAAGCTGCTAAATTAGCAATTAAACCTGCACTTAAGTATAAAAGCATAGGAGAAGAAGTCGGATCTTCTGGGACTTGAGCAGCAGATATAATGCGGGCGTTGCCTATGTTCTGATTCTCGGCAATGCGAATTTCTTGGAGCTTTTGTAATAAGAGGGAATAGGTAGATTGGGCGGCTTGTAGTTGACGTTCTAACTCCCGTTGTTGTTGCTCTAATCTCGGCAATACCTCTAACCTCTTTCTATAGTTAGACTGTAAATTGGTTAAAGCCAAGACTTGATTGGTTAAACCCAAACGAGTGGAATCTAATTCTATGAGTCTAGCCGTAAGGGTTTGTTGCAATTCTCCAAGTTGCAGGTTGTGATTCAATTGTGGTTGCGGAGTCCCTGCAACATTTTGAACCCGGCTGTTTAATATTTCTCTAAAAGCTGCTAAATTACTTTTTAAATGAATGATTGTGGGGTGAATATCTTGCAAAGTACTTCTTTTAGCAGCAAGTTCAGTTTCTAGCCGCTGGATTTCTTTAAGTACATCTTGCACGCCAGGAGACTGACTGACAGAAGTCTCAATGACTGCTTGTTGGGAGTTCACCTTCAATTGGTTGCGGATAGCTTGAGACTGAGCAGTGAGATCGGCAATTCTAGATTGAGAGTCCCCAATTTGCTTTTGTAAATCAGCCATCCTTGCTACTGCACTAGTCGCTTCCTCTGATAAAGCAACAATCTGGTTGTTTTCTTTGAACTTGCGTAATTCAGCTTCTGCACGCTGCACAACTAATTCGGCTTTTGGTAAATGTCTCTCGATGAATTTGCGAGCAGATGCGACTTCCATTCTATGGAAAAAGATGTTTTGGTCTAAATAGACTTGCATTAAAGTATTAACAACATCTGCAGATGTTTTAGGATTGGTGTCCTTATATGTTATTTGTAGAACATCGCTTCCTTTAATTTCTTTAATCGCCAATCGGTTAATAAAATCCTTCGATTTGAGGGGGTTGTCTTCGCTGTCTTTGAGGTTAAGGAGGTTAATAGTTTTTTGCACAACAGGGACAGAACTGATAATTTCTGCTTCTGTATGGAGAAGATTACTTCGATCGCCTGTTAATGGTTCTAACTTACCTATGTCAGTTCCTACTCCCGTTAGAGAAGAAATCGTGTTATTTTGTAATGACAGTTTTCCTTCCGCTTCATAAGAAGATTTTTTCAGAGATAATGCGAACACTGATATCAAGAAAACCGACACTAAGATTCCTAAAGCAGGGAATCCACGGTGCTTGAGTACTTGCCAGTATTTATCAAGATTTACAACAGTTACTTGTGTTTCCATAACAAATTTTAAATCTATGTTTATTGTTTCATTATTGATAGAGCGATACAATTTATATTGTCATTTGTTCATAGTTTTTTACCAATGAGCAATGACTTATGACCCACGATTGAAGAAGTGCGATCGCTGCTTTTGTTATGGTGGGTTATAGAAATGGCATCGATCGCTCGTTCTAAGTCTTGGTTTGTGAGATTAGAGCCAGAAGGTAAGCAAAGACCCCGTGTGAATAAGTCTTCAGCGACTGCACCTCCAATACATTCACAGCCTGCAAATACTGGCTGTAGGTGTAACGGCTTCCATACAGGACGAGTTTCAATTTGCTGTTCGGCTAGCGCTACACGGATTTGCTCTCGATCTGCACCAAACAGCTTGGGATTGATTGTTAAACAAGTCAGCCACCGAGTCGCAAATCCAAAACTAGCTTCTGGCATAAACTCTAGTCCTGGTAAATTTCTTAAAGCCCGGTGGTACACCTCAAAATTGCGTCGTCTAGCTGCAACTCGCTCGCTCAAAACACGTAACTGAGCGCGACCGATACCAGCCAAAACATTGCTAAGGCGATAGTTGTAACCAATTTCTGAGTGTTGGTAATGAGGAGCCGGATCGCGTGCTTGTGCTGCTAAAAAACGGGCTTTGTTCGTCAGTTTTTCGTCATGAGAAACTAACATCCCGCCTCCAGACGTCGTAATGATTTTATTCCCGTTAAAGGAGTAAATACCAATACGCCCGAAGGTACCAGGCGTTCGCCCTTTATAAGTAGCGCCTAACGTTTCAGCCGCATCTTCAATTAAAGGAATCTCATATTCATTGCAAATTTTCAAAATGGGATCGATATCAGCACTTTGACCGTACAAATGCACCAGTACAACAGCTTTGGGCAATTTGCCTTCTCTGGCGCGACGAGCCAGGGATTCACAAAGCAACTCGGGATTCATGTTCCATGAAGTGCGATCGCTGTCAACAAATACAGGTTTTGCTCCTAAATAAACAATTGGGTTAGCAGTTGCAGTAAATGTGAGCGTAGAACAAAAAACTTCATCCCCATACTTAACGCCAACTAATTGCAAAGCTAAATGAATAGCTGCTGTACCGGAAATGAGCGCTGCTGCATGATGAGCGCCAGTCACTTGACAAAATTCTTGCTCAAAAGCATCTACATGGGGACCAATAGGGGCGATCCAGTTAGTGTCAAAGGCTTCTTTAACAAATTCCAGTTCGCGATCGCTCATGTGGGGTGTTGAGAGGAGAATTGGTTTATTCATGGTTTTGTTTGCCTTCTCTGAGCTAACGCAAGATGAGTGCTTTTACTGTCAGCAAGTAATCGATTGATTCACCGGGGTTTTAACAAAGGTCTTTCAATTCATACAAAGACCTAATTTTGAAGTGAGCATCATGATTTTCTTCTGCCATTACATTTCTATACTCACCGTCTTTACGGCAAATACGTAATGTGAGCCAGCCGAGGGTTTTTGCAGCTACAAAATCTTTATAAGGATGATCTCCAACATACATATACTCAACTCCTTCACATCCTGTAAACTCCATCATTTTTTTGTAAGGGACTGGGCTGGGCTTCCAATTTTTATGTCCGTAGACATCACAGTAGACAATTTCATCGAAATTAGATTCAATTCCCAATGCTTTCACTTTGTTCTGCTGAGTTTTTAGAAAACCATTGGTAATGAGACCAAGCTGTTTCTCAGATTTGAAGTAATCCATTGCCCACTGTGCATCTTCATGCAGACAAATTGTCGGTTTGTGTTCCCGATAAACTCGGACAAGCTCTTGAATCAGCGAAGGTTCATACTTAATCTCTAAAACCTCGAAAGTTATATCGAAAATCTTGCCTCGTATCCCCTCCTGAAACAATTTCCAAGCAACATCAAAGAAATCAAAAATTCCATATTTAGATTGTACCCACTCACTAACCGCCTGAAATCCACTCAATACAAATTCATGTTCGGGAAAAAGAGTATCATCCAAGTCGAATACTAACACTTTAGTATTATTCATAACCCATATTTTTAGACTGAGAGTGAACGATAGACAGGAAAAAAGTTTGTTGTCAGGAGTTGGTTTACCTGTGTATTCAACAGTTTTGCTTGCAAATCGACGAGATACATATATGTTTCTTCATCTGTAATTAAGCGAATGAGAGGAAAATTGTACCTTTGTCGAGAAAACCCTACCTTAAAATGATGAAGACTGTCTTGTGCTCCTCCAACTCCACCACCAAGATGAAAAACTTTATTACCTCGTTCTTTTGCCCAGTATCGAACATAGTTAAACATTAGAGTACTGGGAGAAAATTTCAAAAACTCACTTCTTGTTCCCCCAAGGTGATACTGAACAATACCGCAGCGTTCAGTAAACAAACCTGCACAAACAACTTGGCGATCGCGTTCAACAATACACAGATGAAGACTCTGTTTTAAAGCTTCTACAAAATGCCAAAAGTATTCACGACTAAAATAGTAAGATTGTGATGCTCCAACACGAGTCATCGTTTCTGTGTAAATATCTAGAAAATCATGAAGATACCGATCCAAAGGAGCAATTCTCGCTACAAAACCATTTCGTTTGCATTTGTTAATTTTAGTACGGTGCTCTGGTCTGGTTTGATGCCAAATTTCAGCTTCCGTCAAATTTAAATCAATTGCAATAGTTTCCGAATGAATTTTACAAGTTGGTGATGGATAAATTCGCTCGAAATGGTCGTTTAATATTGGATGCAGGCGTAAGAAAGCCGAACAAATTCTCCGATGCTTGAATGTTTGTGCAAGCTGAGCCATGACTAAAGAGATAAACTCTGGGTTCTCTAATCCTGCGTCATTCAATAAAATGCCGGGATAGCCATAAGGTGACAAAACATCAAAAATATCCGATGCCTTTAAATCTTCAGAAAAGACATCATCACATCGACGTAACAAATAAGGCAAAAAGAAAATTTTGTCATCATCTTGAATGAAAATTGCCTCTGCAACAGCCTTCATTCTTTTAGCTTCTAAAGCCACATATTCGGGTAAATGATAAAAATCGTGGCGTAGATTTTGCAGCGTATCTGACCATAAAGGATTGGATACATCAATAATTTGTATATTCATAGTGTTGTTCATAATTAGTGGTTCATGGTTGGGCTGAATTTTCTTTTTTCCCACTTATTAAAACTGGCTCAAAATTTCACCTCGATACTGGTATTCTCCTTCCCGAGCAGCATGCTTAACTTCCATCGGAAAATACATTTCCTCCCAAAACCGCAAGCAGATCCCTTCTTTGACCTCAGGGGGAGATATTTCTTCTCCTAAAATAAAGTGACGAATTGTGAGTTCGGGTTCGTTCAATCCAAAATAAGCTCGCACGCAAGTTGCACTACTAAATCTTGGATTGATTTCAAAAACCTTAAAACCAGTCGAAGTTAGGCGCATTTGAACATTAACTGCACCAATTAAACCCATAGCTTTAGCAGCCTTAATTGCAAGATCGCACGCATCAGTGTTCTTATCGCTTTCCATGCGATAGCTGAGCCCCCCTGAAAGACTGCGCTTGAGTGCTAGTGCTCCACCCGGTTTCCCATCAGTTTGGATAAAAACTCCAATGGTGTATTCTTTGTCATCCGGTAACAACTGCTCTTGTACAACAGGGTCACAGATGTAGTGGCTAAAAAACTCAAGCTCTGCGTCTGTATGGACGAGCACTAAGCCCCTTCCTCCTGAACTTCGTTGTGGTTTCATAATGTAGGGGAATGCATGGTTGTGGCAAAAATCTTTTAACTGCGCCCGCTCTGTAGGAAGCACCGTATCGGGTACGGGTACACCAAAGACTGCAAGCACCTTAGCTGTTAACCATTTATCTAGAGCCTTGAGAGTCGCATCCGGGGCGAGGGGTAAAATTGTCCCTGTACGTTCCTCAAATTCAGCTTTGCGTTCAGCCAGCATGGGTAATTCCCCTTCCCATCCAGAAAACAAGATATCTGCTCCTTCTCTCTGGCTAATTTTTACTAAGGCATTAAAGTATGCATCTGGGTTCTGGCGAGCAGAGGGTATTAAGTGTGCTCGCTCCACGCGAAACAGTCCCTGAGCAAGTGGCTCAGAGTCAACTCCAATAATCCTTAACGGTAAATTAGAAGCCCGCAAAGATTTAATAATGCCAACTCCAACAGGTGCTCCTACTCCTGTTACAACCACGGTCACTGGCTTCATCTTAAGATAACTCCTTACATAGAAATACACAATTTCATGAATCAGTTCGCACTGCTGTTGCAAATCACTTAACTCATCTCGCTCTGTCAATCAATCCAGACCCATAGGATCGACTGAGAATAATTGCTTTGTTTCCTTAATAGCTGCAATTTGTTGCTTTGATACTTCAGAACATTCTGACGATCCTACGTTTTCTTGCTTGAGAACTTTTAAGAACGTCATTACTAAGATTTTCAAATCTAACCAAAGCGAATGATGATCGACATACCAGACGTCTAAATTACATTTATCCAGCCACGAGAGCTTGTTACGACCGTTTACCTGAGCCCAACCCGTAATTCCTGGTTTAACGGCATGGCGGCGAGCTTGTTGTGGTGTGTAATAATTTAAGTACTCTACAAGGAGAGGACGGGGACCCACAAAGCTCATATCGCCTTTGAGGACATTCACAAGTTGAGGAAGTTCATCTAAGCTAGTGTGTCTGAGAAATTTACCTAGAAGCGTCAATCGCTGTTCGTCAGGTAATAAGTTGCCATTGCGATCTTTCTCATTCGTCATGGTGCGAAATTTATAGAAAGTAAAAATACAACCATCTTTACCTGGGCGGGGTTGGCAAAAGAAAATAGGACGCCCCATATCTTTATAGATGGCGATCGCAATTATTAGCATCACGGGAAAGAAAATGATTAAGACAATTGCCGCTACAACTCTATCTAATAGAGATTTGATAAATCTGTTGTATTTCTTGAAATGAACACCCTGTAAATATTGAGTAAACACAAAGACCTCCTGAGATTTTACTGAATTATTCTCTAACAATCGGAGTTTTGAAATCTTTAGCGATATGCCCTCCAGTTACCCTCAAGTTATTGTTTGTAAAGGGAAAATCTTTTCGGACATGAATCGCATAAGTTGTATCGGTGGATTTCATGTTTTTATCTACCTTAAACAAACAGTTTTTGAAAACTATTAGTTGGTTGCGTTGAATTCCTTGGCTGGAATGTTGCCACCAAATATCAGCAGCACTAAAAAAACTGTACGGTTTGTCAGTTTCTTTTCTGGTTACATAAAATTCACAGTTTTCAAAGGTCACATTATGAGGAAACAAAATCCTGTTTGTATAACCATCTGCTGCTCCTACTTTAAATTTAGAATTTGTAAATTTCATTGTTGAATTTAAACTGTAAAGCACAAATGGGGCATCATTAGAAACAATATTGTCACCTATCACTGTCGATGCATCTGCAACTCCAATATCAAACTTTCCATCCATCAAATTCAGATTCTGAAATTTAACATCTACTTTCAAAGTATTTCCATAACCCCGTCCATCAACTTCTACATCAATTCCAGCAGGATCGACCTCTCCTCTTGTTGTGAAATTCTCAACTTCAACAAAGGAATTTCCGCCTGTTAATACAAAACCCCCACGGAACACATCAACAGCTTCACATTTGTTAACTTTGACAGTTACATTAGTGTAGACAGAAATAGCATCAGCAACACCATTCTTGAAAACACAGTCTTCAATCAAAGCTTTTAATTTTCCAGGAAATTTGGGGTTCGCTGTCAAAAATATTAAATGTGCTTGTTCTAACTCATAATTTTTGTAAGATCCTTGATTCTGGCTATTTCCATCAAAAGTAAAGCCTTTGATAATTAATAGTTTAGAATCTTGCCGACCTGCATATTCAGCTCTAAAAGTTCTTGTCCATTTTCCCTGATTTTTAGGTCGTTTAATAGTTGCTCCATATCCCTTATAGGTGATATTGTCCTTGAGCTTAACAGAAGTCACAAGATAGACACCAGGAGGAAAGACAAGGGTTCCTCCTCCTCGGGCATAGACAGTATCTACTGCGGTTTGTATCGCCTTTGTATCATCAGTAATTCCATTACCTCTAGCACCAAATTTTTTGACAGAAAAAGTATTTTTGCGCTCGATTTTGATGCTAGATGGCTGAATCTTAAATTGTAAATTTTGTGGTGATGAAACTCCCACTTCATTTAAGGAATTGCATTGAATTAATCCTATACTCAGAAAGCAGAATGCAATCAAAAATTTTATTTTTGGAGGATTGTCTTTATCTAATTTTTTTGACATCATACTTTTCACTCTCTTCCTGTTGGAAGAACTCAATCATCTATTCATCGATATTTTGTACAACGAAGCCCTATGTTCTCAGAATTGCCTCTTGAAGATGTAATACAGACTCAGGAGTGGATAGTCCTTTAGCTTGTAAAATTTGCAAATACTCCTGATGTAGGGCGTTCCAGATAGCTTCTTGACGGAAATCCTGTAAAACACGCTTGCGCCCTGAAACCCCATGCTGACAGCGTAATTCTAAGTTGAGCAAATACCTGCGAATTGCTGTTGCTAACGCTCTGACATCACGGGGTGGTACTAATATCCCTGTGACTCCATCTTGTACTGCATCTGTACAACCAGGGACACACGTAGCTACTACTGGTAGTTCCATTGCTGCTGCTTCCAAAGCAACATTCGGAAATCCCTCACGGTAAGTTGGCAAGGTTAATATGTCCATTGCTGCATAAAGTGGTGGTGTATCGTCAACCATTCCTGTCATGTGGACACGGCGATCGCTTGTGAGTGATTCTTGTATATCTGTAGCTACTGAATCTTGAGGTTCAAAACACCCGACAACAAGTAAATGCAGGTTGGAAAACTCTTGCTGTAAGATCTGCCATGCCTTTGTTAACTCTTCTATACCTTTATCCCGGACAATACGACCTACAAATCCAACAACAACAGCATCGTCTGGGATACCGTACTTTGTCCGCGTCTGCTGACGGGTATATAGATCTAAATTAGCAGGGTTAAATCTATGAGATGCATCAACACCATTACTGCTACCTCCCAAAAGGACTTTAATTTTCTCTGGAGGGCAAAGACCTTCTTTGATAGCTACTTCACGAACTGAGTGGCTAACACAAAGAACTTGGTGAGCAAATAAGCAGGAAAGCTTTTCACTCCACGTTAACAGCAGGCGTTTGTAACCTGTTGCAGTCATCATAGGTAACCCACGGATATGATAAATACGAACAGGAATTCCTGCAAGTCTTGCACTAATCATGCCCAGAAGTCCTCCTTTAGGTGTGTGAGCATGAACAATTTCGGGGCGGACAGACTGCAAATACTGCCAGATTTGAAATATGGCATAAATGTCTTGTAGCGGAGTAATGCGTCGCTGCATGGGTACTCCGTAAACGGGAATTTGTTGGCGATAGCCAAATTGGATTAACAATTTTCCAGGCGAAGATAAGGCATGAACTTCATATCCTTGTGCCTTCATGTAGTCTATCTGTCCTTTAAAAAAGTTAAATGTTTCTGGGACAGTCGTGATGTGAAATAGCTTAGTTGTTTCTGGCATTGCTGTTTGATTTCTAGTAAACTGCATAAGTGTTTTAAGATTGGTAATAAGAGACATACCATTTAACAAAACGTTCTATTCCTACCTCAATGGAGGTATTGGGTTTAAAACCTATATCTTGAACTAAATCATCGACATCTGCATAGGTAGTTGGAACATCACCTAGTTGTAATGGCAGCAGTTTTTTTTCTGCTTTTCTACCCAAACAATTTTCCAAGGCTTCAATAAAAGCCATTAACTTAACGGGATGATTGTTACCAATGTTATAAATTTTGTAAGGAGCATAACTCGTACTGGGATCTGGTGCATTCCCTATCCATGAGGGATTTGGTTCGGGAATTTTATCTAGAACTCGAATAACTCCCTCTACAATATCATCAATATATGTGAAATCTCGCTTCATTTTGCCATAGTTAAAAACCTCAATTGCCTGCCCTTCTAAAATTGCTTTTGTAAATAGAAATAGCGCCATGTCTGGGCGTCCCCAAGGACCATAAACTGTAAAGAAACGCAACCCAGTTGTTGGCAAACCATACAAACTGCTGTAAGTATGTGCCATGAGTTCGTTAGCTTTCTTAGTAGCAGCATATAAACTTATTGGGTGGTCTACGTTGTCACGAACAGAAAATGGAATTTTCGTATTTGCACCATAAACGGAGCTTGAAGAAGCAAAAACTAAATGTTGAACGTTAGTCTGATGACAACCTTCTAAAATATTGATAAACCCAATGAGGTTGCTATCTGCATAAATATGGGGGTTTGTTAAGGAATAGCGCACCCCAGCTTGTGCGGCTAAATTGACGACTTTATCAAAGTTGTATTTAGCAAACAGCTTGGCTATTCCTTCACGGTCTGCTATATCCATTTGATAAAACTTAAAGGTGGATTTATCTTGCAGTTGGACTAATCTATCTTTTTTAAGGTTGACATCGTAGTAATCATTGAGATTGTCTAGCCCAATGACTTCATCTCCTCTATCTAATAAGCGTTGGCTCAAGTGAAAACCTATAAAACCAGCAGCACCCGTAACTAATATTTTTGTCATAGATTTGGCTCTTATAAACTCCAGTAATTTATGTAAGACGGTACAATCGCGGGATCGAAAACAGATTTTACATCCATCAAAACTCCCCCAGGGCGAAGACGAGAAAACAACTCTTCAAGAGGTATATCCAGGTAGGCTTTGTGGTTGACAGCAAGTACCATTGCATCTAAATTGCTAATTGCATTCCAATCAGTGATTTCAAGATTGTATTCATGCTGGGCTTGTGCTTTATCGGCTAAGGGATCGTGTACCAGAGGTTCTATCCCAAATTGTTGCAACTCTGTAATGATGTCTGGTACCCGGCTGTTACGAAGGTCTCGTACATTTTCTTTAAATGTCAGTCCCAAAATTCCTACCCTTGCGGTTTTAATATTGACATTGGCTTGTACTAAGAGTTTGACCAGGCGTTCTCCTAAATATTTACCCATGCTATCGTTGATCCGTCGCCCAGCTAGAATGACTTGGGGGTAATATCCTACCTGTTGTGCTTTTGCAGTTAAATAGTATGGATCGACTCCAATGCAGTGACCACCCACAAGACCGGGTGTGAAGCCTAAAAAATTCCACTTGGTTCGAGCCGCTGCTAAAACATCACAGGTGCGGATACTTAAGCGATCGCAAATAAGTGCGAGCTCGTTCATTAATGCAACATTAAGGTCGCGCTGAGTATTTTCAAGAACTTTAGCTGCTTCAGCAACTTTAATAGAAGGAGCTCGATAGACACCAGCATCAACAATTGTTGCGTAAACACGAGCAACTTTTTCTAAGGTTTCCGAATCTTCTCCTGCAACAACTTTAACGATTTTTTCTAAAGTATGTGTTTTATCACCAGGATTAATCCGTTCTGGTGAATAACCTAACTTAAAATCCACTCCCTGTCGCAGATCGGATACCCGTGCTAGTACTGGTCCACATATCTCCTCTGTAACGCCTGGATAGACTGTTGATTCGTACACTACTATATCTCCAGGTTTTAAAACTTTACCCACAGTCTCAGACGCTTTCACGATTGGAGTTAAATCTGGAAAACAGTTGCTATCTATTGGAGTCGGTACAGCAATGATAAAAAAGTTGCTGTCTAACAAATCAACAGTTTCAGAAGTTATTTTCAAGGTAGTATTGTTTAATTCTTCAACAGATACCTCGCCCGTGGTATCAATTCCTTGCTTTAAGGCTGCAACTTTTTTGCTGTCAATGTCAAAACCAACTGTGTTGGGAAATTTTTTGGCAATTGCTAATGCCACAGGTAACCCAACATAACCCAACCCGATAACTGTAATATTCATTATATTGTCTCAATCCTTCCTAATGGGTTAACTAAAAATTTTTGCAACTTTTCTAATTACGTTTTTTCATACCGACTGATTTAACCAAGCTTGAAACATCAATACTGTCCACAGATGGTGTTGCCAGTTACGGTTACCTGTCAAATGCTCCATCCACTTGTGGCGAATCAGGGAGGGATGAAAGAATCCTTGTTCGCGCAAACGATTTTCATCAAGTAATTCTTCTGCCCAGTCGCGTAAGGGACCGCGCAACCATATATCAATGGGCATAGAAAAGCCCATTTTGGGTCGCTCAATCAATTCTTGAGGCACGTACTTATACAAAATTTGACGCAATAACCATTTTCCCTGACCGTTACGGATTTTCATTGATAGCGGTAAGCGCCATGCAAATTCGACAACACGGCGATCTAACAGTGGTATACGACTTTCCAGACTTACACCCATGCTCGCACGATCGACTTTCACCAGGATATCATCTGGTAAGTAAGTGATTGTATCTAAGAACATCATGCGTTGAGTGTAGTCCGATAACTCTGCCCAAGACTGGCGATTGCTCAAAGTTGTCACGGGTTCGTAACTATTGATAACTAGCGCCAAAGGATCTTGCCATTGCGAAACCAAATCGGCATACATCGCGTCTGGATCGGGAACTGCCAAAATTCTGGCTAGTTTGTGTATGTACTCACCTGCATTGGAGTATTTGAGCTTGTTTGGTAAAAGGAAACTAAAATTTGTAAAAACATCATTCCAATTTTTGGGTGAGAAGCTTGTTAAACCATTTGCAGCCATCCGACGCAGGGTTTTGGGCATCCAGCCTATTGTTTGCCAAATGCTACGACCCCAAAAATAGCGGTTGTATCCCCCAAAAATTTCATCGCCACCATCACCGGAAAGACTGACAGTGACATGCTGTCTGCTTAATTGGGCAACTAAAAAAGTAGGAATTTGGGAGGAGTCGGAAAAGGGTTCATCATACAGAGTTGGTATTCGAGGAATAACATCAAGAGCATCTTGTGGAGTCAGGTAAAGTTCTGTGTGGTTTGTGCCTAAGTGCTTTGCTACTGCTTTGGCATACTCCGCTTCATTGTATGTCTTTTCATAAAAACCAATAGTGAATGTTTTGACTGGTTGAGTACTTTGAGCCTGCATTAAGGCTACGACTGTAGAGGAATCAATTCCGCCTGAAAGGAAAGCACCTAAAGGAACATCAGCAATCATCTGGGATCGAACGGCTTCCAACAAAAGCGTTTCCATTTGTGCGATCGCTTCTTGCTCTGAGCCTGTGAAGGGTTCAGCAACACCCACTTGTGCAACTTCTTTAACAGACCAATACGGTACTGGTTTGGGATTAGTATCTCGACCATTCCATGTCAGGATGCATCCAGGGGATAATTTATAGATGTTTTGGTAAATGGAATAGGGTGTAGGAACGTAGCTGTACCGCAGAAACAACGCCAAAGCATCACGGTTGATTTCGGGATGAAAATCAGGATATGCTTTCAGGGCTTTGAGTTCGGAAGCAAAGAGAAAAGTATTGTTAATCCAACCATAGTATAGTGGTTTTTCACCCAGGCGATCGCGACCCAAATGCAACAGTTGCTCTTGACGATCCCATAAGGCGAATGCAAACATTCCATGAAAGCGAGCGATCGCCCCATCTATTCCCCATTGGCTGAAGCTTGCTAACATGATTTCGGTATCAGAATGACCCCGAAAACAGTGACCTAACTTTTCCAGAGTATGCCTTAATTCTAAAAAGTTATAAATTTCACCATTAAATACAATGACGTAGCGACCATCTGCAGACACCATGGGCTGATGTCCTTCTGAAGATATGTCAATAATAGCAAGCCGCCGATGTCCCAGAGCAAAACCATTTTTAGGATCTACCCATGTACCGTGGCTATCTGGTCCTCGGTGATAGAGAGCATGGGACATATTTTTCACTATAGCTTCTATCTCTTCTTCAGACATTTGCCTAGCAGTATTAAAAATACCTACAATTCCACACATATAACACTCTTCTCAATTTTTATGTAATTTTTTTATGACGCAAAACTTTCTCGTTCTTCTTAAAAGTGGGGATTAAAACCCTTTACTAAGATGGGTTGGAAAGACTTTGATGGCTTTTGACTTAAAGTCATTATGACTTGTAAATAAAACCAGAAAATAGGATGTCGCAATACATAGTGAAATGTACTAAATCCAGCTAACGAAATCACAGCAACGAACAAGAAAATGTATTTTTGCTGCCATGCATTCCAAGCTATCCATGCTAGAAGGCTTACATAAGCTATGAGTCCCATGATTCCGGTACTTGCTCCCCAATCTATAAAAGTATTATGAGCCTCAAAGTCCAAAAATGGACCAGTTTCACCTGAATGAGCACCAGGTCCAAGACCAAACAAAGGGGAGTGTGAGATGGCAGTAATTCCATGTTTCCATAGTGTCATGCGTGCGCTTCCTTGACTATCTTTATCATAGACATTTGTTGATAGTGAAGAAATTGTTTGATGTATAATACTTATGGCTCCCATTGATATCATTATGAAAAATATTCCTAGAATTTTTTGATATATTCTTTTGATGTCGGCTTTTATTTTTTTAGTAAAAAAATTAATCAAAAAATTTATAATAATTAAATAAAACAAGGTTCCGAATCCTGCTACCCATGAGACTAACATGGCATCAGAGTCTGTCGCCTTACCTAAGATTAAACAAACAATCAGTAACAAAACGTACCATGCTTTTAAAATTGTATTTTTAGAAATACTTAAAATATGTAAAATCAAGAAAGGAATCGCACTTAATAATAAAGCTAACTGATTTGGATTTTCAGCCCAACCTGTAAATCGCACACCACCATACCAAGAGTCGAGGAATGGAGTGACAGAAGGAAAACAAAAGATTATAAATAAAAACACTAATGTGAAGGAAAGAAAATAAAAAATAATTTTTTTGGTTTCGTGATAAAAGGTTTCTGATAGTGAAAAACCAATTGATGTAATAGCTATAAAGAGAAACGCCAAACAGTCATGGTCGATCTTAGAGGCTTTTAATCCCATAGCATCAGCTATTAACAAACCTAAATTTAGAAAACTAAACGTCAACAGCCAAAACCAAAAGTTGACTTTCACAAGAGACGTCATAAAGTGATATTGACAAATTATTATTCTCTTTAATAAAAAGAGGAGCCAAATCAATATCATGACTTCACCAATCCCAAGGGGAAAACTTGCCATCCTAACCTGAGTGGCATTTGTCAATGCGATGGCAATTGCAATCCAGATACTTTCGAGTGTGTTCATGTCAATACTATTCTTCTATAATGTAACATCAATTTAAACGCTTAACTATCGCAAACCTCATTTATCAAACTCCTGGACAAAGAGTCATGCAAATTTTGTGCCGAACAAATCAACACGCGCCTGTAATACTTTGCTAAAGCCCATAAAGAAATAATCTGCCACTCTAGATATGTAATTCTTCTAGAGGTCAATAAAGTTTGATAAATTTTTTGTTCGCCTGCTTTTCCATTGGAAAGGTATTTTGTCTGCCCTCCCGCACCATAGAAAGCCTTAAAGTAATAAGATACAGGAAAACTGAGAATGCAAGCCCGACCGCCTGCTAGTATGATATCCAACCATAATAAATAATCTTGAGAGTAAATAAAAGCAGGGTTGAAACGCTGCGGAATAGCCCGCTTTATCATTACACAAGAAGTACTAAAACGATTGGAGAATAGAATTTTTTGTCTCCCTATACGATTGATTTTGATGCTAGATGGTATGGGTTCATAATTTAATTGAGCTTTTGTGTTATGCACAACAGCACGATGTCCAGATAAGACAATTTCAGGATTGTCAAGCATCCAAGAAAATTGAATAGCAATCTTATCTGGATGCCATGCATCATCAGCATCAAGGAAAGCAATGTATTTATGGGATGCTGCATTCCAACCTGTATTGCGAGCAACAGCAGCACCAGAGTTCTCTTTTAATGCAATAATCTTAATCCAGTCTTTACCATAATCCCGTTGTAACTGCCACAAAACCTGTAGAGTCTCATCGCCGCTTCCATCATCAACAAGGATAACCTCAGCCGGAAGAAGAGTTTGCTTAGCGACAGAATCAACTGCTCTATAAATTGTTTTAGAACAACGGTAACATGGAATAATTGTGCTGACAGAAGCCGTCATAAGTTCCTCTTAAATCAATATCAAAGTATTCAAGATTGAGAGAGTTGACGTTTTTTCGAGCCCTTTACACTAAAATTAAGTGTTAATAAAGATATATAAAATGAACTTTCAAAGAAATCATTAACACTATCTACATAAGTTCTGGAATAAACACTCTTGTATTTGCATAGGATGACTTATTTTTAGCAACCTCAGTTTGATAAATCTTCTCCAATTGCATCACTGAAGTTTCAATATTGAAAGGGCTAGCTGCTACAAGTTTTAAAGTTTCAGTTTGAGCAACGTTAGATATTTGATTGTGGCAAGCTAAAACCTCATTTACCCAATCTGAAACTGGTTGTGACAGAGATAGCCGCTTCAAAAGTGGCTTGACCACATCTGCTTCTTCTGGAACCACATTAGAAAAGATACAGGGTAGTCCGGCTGCTTGGGCTTCGATTAATACCAAACCCAATCCTTCACACAAGGAGGGAAAGAGAAATATATTCATAGCACCCCTCATCAGTCTGGGAACATCAGACCGACTTCCAGTAAATATCACACGGTTGGCAATACCAAGATCGCAGGCTTGCTGTTTGATTTTTGGTAGGATAATACCTTCACCTACGAGCAAGAGGTATGCCTGCGGTACGCGTCTGACAGTCTCTGCAAAAATTTTTAGGAGAAACTGGTGGTTCTTTTGTGGGTCGAAACGTCCGACATGACCGACGACAAAAGCATCCGATGGTAAGTTGAATTCAGCACGAACCCGAACGGCATCAATAGATTTCTGGAATGGAGTCAGATCGATACCACAATAAAGAAGTCGCCATCGGGGATCTGTTTTCCAGTTAGCACCAAATAAATCTGCGTTTGCAAGTGGACTGCATCCTAAACCAATAGTAGCACAACGGGCAATCAAAAATTTCATGAAAGTTAAATAGCAATGGCGAGACCAGTGTTTGTTTGCTTTTAGTGCCGAGCTATTAGAATGGCTGTGAGCAATGCGTATTGGTGTGCCTGCTTGCCGTGCTAAGTACAAAACAAAACCACTGAAGTGAGAAAGATGACTGTGGACAATATCATAAGGACCATATTCACGCAAAATCCGATGAAACTTGAGAGCATACAACCTTGGTTGTGAGGGATCGGAGCAGGGAATAATTTGACTACCCAGAGAGAGAATTTCTTCATCGTAAGCAGAAGCTTCGGTGCTATGCATCAGAAAATCCATTTGAAATCGCTCGCGGTCAATATGGCGCAAGACCTGCATTAACCAGTTTTCAATACCACCTCGATTCATTGCACCAACGACATGGAGAATACGAATATTTTTTTCTATCGGTTTGACTAACTTAGACTTTGGTTTTGATGTATCAATGTTTTTGGAGTTTGTGTAATGCATAAATAATGACCCCCGAACTAATAATCACTTTGACAACCCCTGACAGCAAAAGCGCGATCGCTGCTCCTAAAAGTCCCATCGTTGGGATTAACCAGAAACAAACTATAGCTGAGATAGCTGTGACTACAACAAATATAGGTATTTGAATACGAAGATACCGAGCTGCTGTCATTCCATAACCGAGAAACGAGGACATATAGTTGATGGCTGTAACTAACATCAGCCAAACAAACAAATCTGCATACTTGGCATATTCAGATTGATAGAGAAGGGAAAGAACTTGCTTACCTGCAACCAAAGCGACTAGGACACCCGCTCCACCTAACAAAACACTTATTAAGAGCAGCTTGAACATAAGAGACCGAAAAGCTGCGCTATCTTCAGCAACATAATATTTAGCCAATAGTGGATTAGCTGACTCTCCCAGCGCATTGACCACTATGCCTCCTGCGACCATAAGGTAGGCCACAGCGGCAAAAAAGCCAAGTTCCCTCTCTCCCAAGTACCGCTCAATAAAATAGCGAGGAATATTGCTGTTTAGCGAAATCAGCATCATCACAATACCGAGAGGTAAGGAGAGAGCTATGAGTTGCCGTTGGGTTTCCAAATGCCACCGGGGTTTGATTACCACAAACAAATCACGAATTCCAGATATCTCACTTTGCAGTGTTTTTGGTAAGCCCTTAAGCATCAATGCGCCACTCTGGATATCGTAGCTGACTAGGACTATCGCCCAGGCTACAGCCAAACCGATTGTTCCCCATAAAGCATTACCAGTTATGTAAACCCCAAGGCTGAGGAAGCACAGCGATAACAGTCCTTTGATCGTCATTGATATCGCAATGCGATCCATACGTTCGTGTTGCTGAATTAGCCCGTAAAATATGTCACTGATAGACTCGAAAGCTTTTGCCAAACCTATCAACAAAATAATGAGTGATGTCTCCCAACGATATCCTGCTGTAAAAGTGACTCCCACAATCAAGAAAAGTGCTAATCCTGTAAAGATGAGCCTCAAAGCCAGGTAGTCTCCAAAGAGATACTGGCGTTTAGCATCCGTCGCCTGTATGATTCGCAGTTGGAGATTTGTAAACATGATGACAGGTGCGGTAATTGCCAATCCCAAAGTGAACTGTCCCAGCATTTCTGGGCTACCAAGTTTCGCAAGCACCACTAGCATCCCCCACTGACAAGCTGCATAGATCGCATTACCAATGAAAGTCCAAGAAAAGTTGTGACGTAATGAGAGTGGCTTAATTTGTTCCATGACTGTATCACCTCCTAACTTTAGCAAACTCTTTGAGTGAGTTTGAACGGCTCTTCACAAGTTCTTATATTTCTCCTCATTACGCACTTCTTGTTTGCACTTTTTCCAGCCTATTCACAGCTAGCTGTGACTTAAAAGCAATACTTTTTACCATATTTTCTGCTCCTTTATTTTGTAAATATTCGTCTTTGTATCCCGGTACTACCTGCTCTAGTAAAAACAAAATATTATTCACATCATTTTTGTCTGCTGCTTTAAACAAACTTTCTACCATGAGTTCTAAAGTATCTGGAATCATCCGACTGGCATTTTTTACCAACAGCAGTTTTTCATGTTCGGTTAATTTGTATTCCTCTCCCGGAATCAACAACTCCTCAAATAGCTTTTCTCCCGGTCGCAACCCAGTAAATACAATATCAATGTCTTTGTTGACTTCATATCCAGAAAGACGAATCAGTTCTTTTGCTAAGTCAACAATTTTCACAGGTTCACCCATATTCAGCATTAACACTTCACCGCTATGAGCAATGACTGTAGCTTGCAGCACGAGTTGAACGGCTTCGGGGATGGTCATAAAATAACGACGGATCTCGGGATGAGTAACAGTGACTGGACCCCCTGCGGCAATTTGTTTTTTAAAAGTAGGAACCACACTACCTCGACTGCCTAAAACATTACCAAAACGGACAGCGACATAAGGCTTTCCACTCTCTTTAGCAGCTTTTAGCACCAACATTTCTGCAACTCTTTTACTTGCTCCCATGATATTGGTGGGATTCACAGCCTTGTCTGTGGAAATCATCACAAAATTTTTCACATCATATTGCTGTGCTAAGTCCAGTAAATTTTTCGTTCCCAGTACATTGTTAGTAATTGCTTCTGATGGATTTAATTCCATTAAAGGAACGTGTTTGTGAGCCGCAGCATGAAAAATGACGTCTGGTTGGTATTTCTCAAAAGCATATTTGAGTCTTTTATAAGAGCGGATATCACTAATGAACTCAAAGACACGAGGTATATATTTTTGGACTTTACCATCATTTTTTATGACTTGCACGAGTTGTTGCAATTCTTGTTGAATGTTAAACACAGAATTTTCTCCGTGTCCCAAAAGTATCATTTCTGCTGGGGAACACTGGAAAATTTGACGGCAAAGTTCGCTACCAATTGACCCACCTGCGCCTGCAATCAGGACTTTTTTTCCTTTTAAAAAGCTGGAAACTCTTGCAATCTCCGTTTGTATGGGTTCGCGTCTGAGTAAATCCTCAATTCTGACATCTCGAATACTATCTAACCTGACGCGACCATTGAGAATTTCATGTATGCCTGGTAAAGTGTTTGTTTGAATTCCAGTCACTTTGCAAATATTGACTATTTCCCGAATCACATGTCCTGCAACTGTCGGCATTGCAATAATAACTTTATGGATGTGTAGAGATTTCACAACCTCAGGAATTTGGTTGCGATCGCCAACTACAGGTATCCCACGAATACGGGTATGTAATTTTTGAGGATCGTCGTCAATAAAAGCCACTGGATAAAAACCCAGTTGGGGATTTCTTTGCATTTCTTGTACTAGAGAAAGCCCTGCATTACCAGCACCAACAACCAATACTCTCTCTTGTGAGTTAGATAATGCATATCTCTGGTGTGTTCTTTCCACAACCCTCAGACTGAAACGCAGTGCTCCTATGAAAATACATGAAAGCAAACCATCGATATATGGCAGTGATTGTGGTAGTTTGTCTGCAGGAACATAAGGTATATCTTGAATAAGATTAAATAACAAAGTTTCAATCACTACTGTAGCCGACACTAGCATAACTATATATGTCAGTTCCTCAATACTGGCATACCGCCAGTAATGTCTGTAAAAACCAAAGCTCCAAAATACACAAACTTTGATGATTAAAAACAGTATTGTATCTTTTACGAGTTCCGGTATATATTGTGCTATGACGAGATGACCATCCAAACGCAAGAACAGCGCTAGCAATGGTGTTATTAAAAAAATTATCACATCAAAAATCAAAAAATGGCAGTTTCTCAGCTTCAGTAATTGGCACAACAATTTGTCAGTCAGCTTTTGCATGAACTGCTGAGATATTTTTAAAAAGGAATTCATCTTTTGTAAAAAATAATTTATCACTTATTTCAACCAAGCTGTAAAAGTTATGTTTTGAACGAGAAAAAAGAGTGACAGGAATTTACTTTATGAAAACTAAGCTCCCGTTAATTTGAGAACTAAATCGTTTACACTTTGCGCTGTTGGTACAGGACTGGAGTTAAAATCACTTGTGGCTCCATAATTCGACAAGAATTCTGGTGTGTATCCTGCTACTAATTGTTTCAGGAAAAACTTGATAGCAGAGGCATCATTTTCTTCTGCTGCTTTACACAACGCTTCTACAGTAACAGTCAAGTTCTCAGGAATAATGCAACTGGCATTTTTGACAACAAATAATTTTTCATGTTGAGTTGGTTCGTACTCTTCTCCAGGAATAAACAGTTCCTCAAGTAATTTTTCTCCCGGTCTCAATCCCGTAAATACAATTTCAATATCTTTGTTGACCTCATATCCTGACAAGCGAATTAATTCCTTTGCTAAATCCACAATTTTTACAGGTTCACCCATATTCATCATTAACACTTCTCCACTATGGCCAAGTACCCCAGCTTGCAAAACAAGTTGAACAGCCTCTGGAATGGTCATAAAGTAACGACGGATTTCAGGATGGGTAACAGTGATTGGACCACCTACTGCAATTTGTTTCTTAAATGTAGGAACAACACTACCACGGCTACCCAAAACATTACCAAAACGTACAGTAACATAAGATTTGCCACTTTCTTTTGCAGTTTGCAGCACCAGCATTTCAGCAACCCTCTTACTGGCTCCCATAATATTGGTGGGATTCACTGCTTTATCTGTTGAAACCATGACGAAATGTTCAACGTTGTATTCCAGTGCTAGGTCTAGTAAATTTTTCGTTCCCAGTACATTATTAGTGATCGCTTCAGGTGAATTTAATTCCATAAGTGGAACGTGCTTGTGAGCAGCTGCATGGAAAATCACATTAGGTTGCAATTGCTCAAAAGCCTGTTTCAACCTTTCCCAACAGCGGATATCAACGATATAAGTGATAAGACAAGGGATTTCTCCCTGTTCTACACCATTTTTCTTTAGAAGTTGGATAAATTGTTCAAGTTCTTGTTGGATATTGAAGACGGAATTTTCACCATGTCCTATAAGTATCATCTGAGCAGGCATCGTTCTAAAGATTTGACGGCATAATTCGCTACCAATTGACCCGCCTGCACCTGTTATTAGTACTTTTTTACCTTTCAAAAATTGAGAAACTTGGAGAATATCTGTCTCAATAGGTTCGCGTCTGAGCAAATCCTCAATTCTTACATCCCGAATGCTATCTACTCGCACGCGACCATTGAGAATTTCATGTATCCCTGGCAAAGTGCTGGCTTGGATTCCTGCAGCTTTGCAAATATCCACAATTTCACGAATCATTTGTCCTGTAGCAGTTGGCATAGCAACGATCGCTTTATGGATATTCAGAGATTTCACAATACTGGGAATTTGGTAGTGATTTCCTACAACAGGAATACCGCGAATGCGTGCGTGTAGTTTCTGGGGGTGATCGTCGATAAAAGCTATGGGATAAAAACCCAGTTGGGGATTTCTTTGCATTTCTTGTACTAGAGAAACCCCTGCACTACCTGCACCAACAATCAACACCCTCTGTTGCGGGCTAAATGTATGTTCTAGTTGAACCCTTTTCAAAACTCTGATACTAAAACGCAGCGAGCCGATCGAGATGTATGAAAGCAAACCATCTATAAATGGTAACGAACGTGGCAGAGTGTTGGTATCAAAACTAAATATATGGTGAATGCTATAAAAGACTATAGTTTGAACAATGATGACCAATACCATCAACATGGAAAGAAACGAGAGTTCTTCAATGCTTGCATAGCGCCAGTAGCGTCTGTAAACACCAAACATCCAGAAGAGGCTCAGTTTAACTGTTAAAAATAGTATGGAGATCCTGATTAAATCCAATAGATATGGTTTGATAACAAGATTGCCATCAAAACGCAGCAATAGTGCTAGTAAAGGAGTGATGGAGAAAATAACAAGATCGCAAATGAATAAATGACGGTTTCTCAGATTGAGCAAGCTTCTTAGTAAAGAATTTAATGATTTTTGACCGAGCCATTGAGAAGTCATAAATATGAATGAGTTTTGTTGAGGAGAAAAAAAGCAGATAAAAACTGGCAGACATAATTTTTCAACCCCTGGTTTTTTAATTAATCCGGGGCTGCAAAATGCTGTAACTTACAATTCCTTGTTTGTGTGTCCAAAGATTGTTTAGATTTAAGGACTAGAATGTCTTTAATTTCTAAAGTACGGGCAAAATTTGGGACACTTGTGAGGAAAATCTTAAAAAAATCTTAAGGCAGTTGTCAAGGAAGGACAAACGATCGTACAAACAGTACTGCGAGCCTTAAAAGTTCCGCAAAATTGATTACATATATTGGCTTAATTGTTAAATTAATAGACTATTTAGGGTGGGGGAATACACTTCCTCCACCCTAATCCTCATTCAATCTCCCACTCGCTCCCTATTTATGATGCGATCGCAACTGGAGTTCCAACAATTGCGAGACACAGGAACAGAACTAGCAAGAGAACACAGATTTTGACTAGTATATAGATAATGCTATTGGAATATGGAGTTGTGTGCATGATGTCGTACCTCCATTTTTAACATCCGTGACCGCTCTAAAATTGGGTTAAAGGCGGAAAACTCTTTTTAACTCTCTTTATAAAGCAAAAACTTGAGGAACTTGTGAGGGAGCACTTGGATATTATGACTTGGAAATATCACCGGAGTCCCTTTTGGGGAGGAACTCCGGTTGAGACTTAGGGAAAGTTGCTGCAACGGTTGAGTTATTTAACTTAAGGACGCGATTAACTTCACAACTCTTTCCTTGACTTCATCACGAACTCGACGGAAGGTTTCTATATCTTGACCTTCTGGATCGTCAAGTTGCCAATCTTCAAACACGTCTCTTAAGACCCATTGTTCGGGTAAATTAACTCCACAACCACAAAGGGAAATCACCGCATTATAATCAAGAGGATTGAAATCGCTTAAAGATTTAGAAGTCTGATTGCTAATGTCAATACCAATTTCAGACATAACTTGAGCCGTAATCGGGTCTACCTCACTTGCTGCAAGTCCCGAACTGTTTACAGCAATTTTTCCAAATCCTAAAGTGCGAGCAAATCCCTCTGCCATTTGGGAACGACGGGAATTCTTCTTGCAAACAAACATAATACGTTTCATAATCAACAATAAGCTTCTAACTGAGGTTGAACTCCGGTCACTGGTTACTGCTCGCTGGTCAATGTGAAACAGCGGGGGTCGCGTAAAGTTGCTTTTTCTGGGTCTCTTGGGAACCATGCTGCTGTACGTTTGCAAAGCTCAACTAACATTAACATCACTGGTACTTCAATCAAAACACCAACGACTGTAGCCAAGGCTGCACCAGAATTTAAACCAAATAACATCACAGCTGTTGCAATGGCAACTTCAAAATGATTGCTAGCTCCTATCAAGGCTGCTGGTGCAGCATCTTCATAAAAAAGATTGAGCTTTAACGCTGCTACATAACTTATCAAGAAAATGAAATTAGTTTGAATAAAGAGCGGTACGGCTATTAACAAGATATGCGAAGGATTGTTGACGATGAGTTCTCCTTTAAAAGCAAATAGCAGTACCAACGTAATTAGCAAGGCAGTAATAGAAATAGGCGTGAGGTACTTCAAAAATCGTCGTTCAAACCACTCTCTCCCTTTATGCTTCAAAATCCAGTAACGGCTGTACATTCCAGCAACTAACGGTAATCCTACATAAATAAGCACTGATAAAAATATTGTTTGCCACGGTACTGTCAAATCATTTGCTGCTAACAACCATCTACCTAAAGGTGCATACAAAAACAGCATTGCTAAGGAATTCACTGCTACCATGACCAAAGTATGCCCCTGGTTGCCATAGGAAAGATACCCCCACATTAATACCATTGCCGTACAAGGAGCTATCCCTAGTAAAATTGTACCCGCAATATAGGAATTAAAAAGTGCAACGTCTGTACCGCGAATGACTTCAGTTCCAACGATTAAAGGACGGAACAACCACCCTAAAAAAAACTGTGCGAAGGCTACCATTGTGAAGGGTTTGATTAACCAGTTCACTACCAAGGTGAGAATAACCGGTTTGGGAGCACGAATGGCATTCGCTGCTTGTGAAAAGTCAATCTTCACCATGATGGGATACATCATGAAGAACAAGCAAACAGCAATTGGGATGGACACTTGGTAAATGCTCATGCTATCTAGAGCCACTGCTACTCCAGGAAATAATCTTCCCAGTGTGATTCCTGCAATAATGCATAAAAAGATCCAAAGAGTCAGGTATTTTTCAAAAAAACTGAGATTGCTCCCTGCTTTGACTTGAGTTGTCTGAACTCGTGGATTGTGTGTACCCATCAAAATTTCCTTTTATTGTTTTATCAGTGTCCATGGTCTGGGTCAAAATGGGTTGAAAGGCATTGCTAAGATAGCAATCCTATTTGAGTCCGAACAAGGGGGACAAGGAAGAGGTGTTTGTCATTCATTTAGGGCTGCTATATCTGTAAAGCAAAAGCCAACTTCACTGACCTTTTCATGGCTCATTTTTTGAAATTGAGTATACTTCTATCATTTCAAAAAAAATTGATTTGTCAACAAAGCTATTGTATCCGTTTACAGAAATTAATAAAGACAATTTTGATTGTGTTCCCCTAAGGTTTCACATGACTCACACACGCAAAGTTCATTATCTCGAGACAGTTCAAATATACTAGTACATGAAGGCAGAAGTACGATAGCAGAGGAGCCACTGCGGTGGACGGGTTTCACAGGCTACAGCAAGTGGCGGATACTGTTGGCGAAATATTACTTAACATTTGAAGAGAACCCTAGACGATGTATTACATGGAAAACAGCGCACCGACTCCACCCATATTCTGGCAGTGGTTAGAGAGTTAAGTCGATTAGAACATCTAGGGGAAACTCTGCGGTCTGCTTTGAATGCTGTAGCAGAAGTTAACCCAACTTGGCTAAAATTCATGGCTCCTCCTGAGTGGTACGACCGATATTCAAAACGTGCGTGAAGATTATCGACTGCCCAAAACTGCTCAAGAGCGAGAAGCATTGGCTATCCTCATTGGGACGGATGGCTTTCTTTTACTTGATGCCATCTATGCGGAAACATCTCCACCTTTATCTGCAAAAGCTGCCAGCAGTAGAAGTTTTGCGTCAAGTTTGGCTACAACAATATCATGCGCTGAAGCTGGGTAAGCAGGCATCTGGGTATAAAACTGCTCAGAAGGCTCTCAATCGTTTCATTACTGAAGTAACCAGCTAGTATCCTGCTTTTCCGAATTCGCCAACAGTATCCGTATCTCGGCTCAAGGTCTTGATGAAATTCTTTGGCTAACAGGCTTAACCGGATGTATTCGAGTAGGCTGGAGGAATCGTTTTTTCAACCTGACAAAGAGATTGACGATCGCTCAAATCTGGATGCGATCGCAAATAATCTTTTATCCACATACAACCAGAGTGCAATATCTGGTTACTATCTAAAACGCGATCGAGTTGCCAAAGAATCACAACATCATCTAACCCGGCAGATGCTAGGATTGCTCCTTGGTTCTGGGTAACGGGGTAAAAGGCAACATTCAATGCTCGTTGTTCGTGTCCTTCTAGAGTAGCGTGCAAGATGCCATCTAGCGACCAAAGTTTTACTTTATTATCCCAACCAGCAGAGGCTAAGACGGTGCCCCAGTTGTCGGGGAGTCCAGAATGGGGGGGAATGAAGGTGATACCATTTACCCGATCTGTGTGGGCGGGAATGGTGCGAATTAATTTACCGTCTAACGACCACAGTTTTATTGTCGTGTCTTCGCTGGCTGTAGCAACAAACTTTCCATCAGGACTAAAGGCGACATCCCAAATAGTCTCGTTATGACTTTTCAGGGTAAATTGCGGCTGAGATGGAAACTTCCCGTTTGCATTCCTGTGCCAGAGGCGAAGAAACGTATCTCGACCGCCGATCGCTAACCATTGGTTATCATGGCTAAATGTTCCAGCATTGAGGCGATCGCGGTTTTTAGGTAGGGACTCACTCAGGGTTTGGATGAAAGTGCCATCCTGCTTCCAGAGTTTGGCTGTGCCGTCCCAACTGATGGAAGCTATTTCTAGCCCGTCGGGACTAAACACCACATCCCGCACTGTTGCGTTATGGGCTGAGATCGTTTTTAAGGGTTTTCCCTGCATCGTCCATAAAGTCAAGGAACCATCATCGCTACCGGCGGCGATCGCTTTCCCATCTGGGCTGATATCCACTGACCAAACCTGTCCCGGTGGCGGGGTTAAGGTGTTGAGCAGTTGTCCGGCTCGATTCCACAGCTTAATGGTGCCGTCAGCACTAGAGGAAACGATTGTTTGCCCATCAGGGCTAATCGGCGTGTGCCAAACAGAGGCACGATGACCCCGCAATACAGTGAGAATATCGCTTTGCCGCTGCCACAGCCGCACCAAGTTGTCTTCACCACCGGAAATCAAACGACGACCATCGGCACTGAAAGCTACTTCCCATGTACCGTTAATATGGGCATACAGGGTTTGATTGACAGTTCGATCGCTGTTCCAAAACTTAATTGTGTTATCCCAACCAGCTGAAGCAAGGGTTTGTCCATCGGGGCTAAAGGCGAGAGTCACCACGCTGCTGTCGTGTTCTGTGGCAGTTTCCATTAAAGTGCCAGTGACAGTCCACCAGATAACATTACCAATCCAGTCTCCAGCTACCAGAGTTTGTCCGTCAGGGCTGAAAGTGACGCTCATCAGACGGTTTTTGCCTTTTTTGGATGCGATGGGATTATTCAGTGTCCGAATTTTCTTACCCTCTAGATTCCAGAGGATGAGAGTATTATCATCACTGACCGAGGCTAGGATGTTAGCATCAACAGGACTAAACGCCACCTTTGAAACTGCACTGCTGTGTCCCTTAAAAGTACGAATCAAGCTGCCGTCGATGCGCCAAAGTTTTACTGTCTTGTCGTTACTAGCCGAGGCAATCCATTGTCCGTTGGCACTGACGGCGAGCGATCGCACCCAATCTTGATGTCCGTTGAGTGTTTTAACCAGTGTACCGTCCAGCTTCCACAGTCGCACAGTGCCATCTTGCCCAGCCGAAATTAGTTTATCGCCTTTGGGAGTAAAGGTGACATCAAAGACTTCTCCTTTGTGACCACTAAGTACTTTTACCAATGTGCCATCGCTTTTCCACAAAGTAATCTTACCGTGTTGGTGAGCAGCAGCGATTGTCTGTCCGTCGGCAGTGATGGCAATACCCCGCACTTTTCCCTGTTTACCGTTTAGGCGGTTGCGTTCAATGACTTGAAAGGTGGCACGGCGCAATTCTCGATCTACCTTGGTAAGTAACTCAGCAGGCACATCCGCTAATTTGCTCAATCGAGTCTGGGCTTTGATGGCACTGACTAAAGCATCTAATCGATTTCCAGAGGCAAACTGAGCTTCCGAGACGTTAGCGATCGCTTCAATTTCTCGGAGAGTAGCTTGATGTCTTTGAGCGAAGGCATACATTCCCAAGAAACTGGCGACGACGAAAGCAATACTAACAGTCCCCAGTAACCACTTTTGCAAGCGACTGGCACGTTTTTCTTGTTGCAGTCGCTTTTCAACTTCTTGCAGTCGCCGGAATTCTTCTTGTCGTTTCAAATCATCTAAGTCGGTGCTGGTGCCAAACCACTTGACTACCTGTCCGCTTCCATCCTTGATGGGAATCGCCCGATTGAGAAACCAGCGATAGTTTCCCGCGACATCTTGTATTCTCAGTTGCACTTCATAGGGTGAGTTGGTTTCTAGGGAATGTTTCCAAGCGACAAGGCTATTGGGGCGATCTTCAGGATGAACCAAATCCAGGCTTTTCCAGTCCGTCACCTTTGAATGCGATCGCCCCAAAAAGGTACTTAAATGCTGGTTAGTATAAGATAGTCTACCATCTGGCTCTACAATCCATACCATCTGGGGCATCGCTTCTGCTAGTTGCCGAAAGAACCTTTCGCTTTCTTGCTGCACCGCAAATTGCCGCCGGATTTCTTGCTGTTCTGCATCCTGACTAGCGGCTAGAAATTGGTAATCTAAATCGCTGAGGCTTTTGTTTTGCGCCCACTTTTGGGCATCAATTAGAGCTTGTCCCCGTAAAAGCCGGGATGTATCCTGTTTTTGAGAAGCAATCCAAGCTGATACTGTTTCATAGTAGGGACATAGTTGATTTAATTGTGCTTCTACCCATTCCCGATTAAAAACGTCTTGATATATGCGATTGCGGATTTGCAAATATCCTTGATATTTAACTACCAAACCAGAAAGCAGCAGTTCTATCTGTTCTCGACTGTCGTCGGCTGCTACGGGAATAGCTTGTAAAAGTTGCTGATAGATTCCGAGTAATCTACTAATGCGTTGAGTATTGTAAAGCAGGCGATTGCGAATTGTGCGTAAATGCTCTGGTTCGTCTTGAGATTCCCAATTGTTAATGATTTGCGATCGCACTAAACACTCTATCCAATCTGCTTCTTTACCTGGTGCAATTTCCAAAGGTAGGCTAGTTTTGCCGTTGTTACTTTCTAGATTCATCCTTTGGCTGTAATGCTGTTGCTTGGTTATTACCACTAACTGACATAATTTTTGCGTTAGAAATGGCTGTCCATTAGTCCAAGCAATAATTTCTTTAAATACCCTTTGGGGATTGTTCACAACTTGCTCTAATCCCACTACCAGAGGTTGAGCCTCTGCTAATGTAAACCCTTCTAAATTAATAGCAACACCAATATTAAAAGGTGTTTTGAGTTTATTTTGAATTAAATCAGAGGGAGTTGCAACTCCAAATAAAGCAAAACCCAGTCGTTCGTATTCAGGATTATGGACTCTTTGTTGATAACAAGCCCGAATCCACGCATAGAAATCATCTATGCCAAAGCTTAATTGCAGCAAGCTATCAATTTCATCAATGAAAATAAAAATCCGATTGTTACTCAGATTGACTAGCAAAATATCTTCAATAAAATTGCCCAAACGTTGTATGAGTGAAAACTCAGTTTGTTCTTGCCACCAAGCTGCAAAATCGATTTTCTTAGCTAATCCAAAACTATGCAGCAAGCGGACAATTATCCCTTTATAAAATTGTGTTTGGGTGAGTTCTTGGCTATATATTTGCGTAATATCAACGTAAGCACAACTAAAGCCTTCATTTTGTAATCGTTGCTTGGTATGTACCAGTAGTGAAGATTTGCCTATTTGACGACAGTTGAATACATAGCAAAATTCCCCCGCTTTTAGGGCTGTATAAAGCTCAATATCTGCTTGTCTATTAACATAGTTAGCAGCATTAGCATTTAGACAACCACCAACTTTATAAGTGCTTTTGTTCATAATAGCAAATCATAATTAGCTGAACTTTGTTTAATTACGACATCAGATATTTTCTAAAGAAGTCTCGATATAATTGGCAACTAATTACCCATTTTTGTTGTTGCAATTGAATTAACCCCATATTTTCTAATTGGTAGGCAGTTAACATATCTAAATCGATATTTTTATCTTTTGTTAAAAAGATTTTCATAGTATCTAATAATTGGGTGTTTTTTTGTAATTTATTTAATAAAATTTGTAAATGTTGACGATAAATTCCTACTTCTGTGATTGCTGTTTGCAAAATCTCTTCTAAGGTTAATTTATGATAGAGCAGGTGATAAAGAGTAATATTTAGTAATGCTGGATGTCCCCCGATTAATTCCATTAATTGATGCACTTGCTTGTTTTGTTGCCAATCAATTCCATAGCGGTTGGCTAACTCAATTACTTGCTCAGAAGTAAATTCTGATAATTTCAATGGTAGCCCAATGTTAAAAGGAGATTGATTAATTTCAATAGAAAGATAAACATCTGTTGAATAAACAATCACCAAACGCAGCTTTGTCCATACTTCATCCTGTTGCGCTTCTTCTTGCCACGAACGTAACAGAGGTAAAAATTCATTGGCTAGATCGGGATATTCAAAAATACGCTGAACTTCGTCTAATACTAATAGTAAAGGTTTTTCTAAAGATGCAAGCAAACATTCTTTTAGATAAAGAGTGCAGCTGAGTTTACTACCTATTTCTTCGTCCCAATGTTTATCGGCATTAAATTCTCTGCCTAATTGACGAGCAATACTAGCAGCTAACCATTGCATGAATAATTGAGGTTTTCGCAAAACATCAATATCAACTTGAGCGATATTGATTTTTGCAGTTTCATACCCTAACATTCTGGTATGAGCTACAATCCGCAACATTAGAGAAGTTTTACCCATGCCTCGACAACCTTGAATGCGAATGACGCATCCAGGTTGCGTAATTTCTTGATGTGCTAGTTCTTCTAATGGAGGACGAGGAACATAGAATTTAGAATCTAAAGATAAAGGAGCGCAGGGATATTTTATATATTCACTAATCTTTGCTCCATCGTTGTAATCGCTCTGTTTGTTAAGTGTCATTTCACTCTTAATTTTTTCTTCACCGAGAAAGACGGAAACAATTTGAGATGGTGCAGTATTTGGTGTGATTGTTTGTTGTTCCCCCGACAATTCACTTTCTGGTAATAAATCTGCATCAACTAAATTTTCAGATAAATCTCGATCTATCAGTTGTCTATCTTCTGGCGAATATTCCCGCAGAAAATCCATATCATTGGCATCATAGAGGGTGTAGTCATCTTCATGCAACACTAAATCAAAAGCACTAAAGCAGATTCGCAGGGTACGCGGATCTATCCTCGAATTCAAAGACCATAAACGGCTTAAACTAGAGGTAGAAATTCCAATGCGATCGCCTAATTCTACTTGTGTAAAACGTTTACCTCCTCTTTTTTGTCTCTCTTCTTCCAAAATTGCAGTTTGCAATCTCTTCATCCCGACAGCAGTTAGAACTACTCCTCTTTTTCGCAGTGATTTATTTTTGTCTTCTTTCATTTCTAAATGAAAATTTTAACTTGTTTTTATATTAATTTTGCTTAAAAGTGGTTTCCAGCCTTAAGTGACGTATATGATGTTTTAATGGATGTAATCTAAATATTACCAGATATCTGCCACAGCTTCACTGATGTAAGTGAAGTTTTTGAACTGGGAAAAAATCAATTGATTTTTTAAGTAGGTCAACCAAAAAAAACGTAAGATAGATAGACTATAAAAATTAAGTGATAAGTGATGCCTAGCGCGGTGAATGAGAGCGGTTTTATTTCTGTAACTCTCTCACAGCAAGGTTTTCAAGCTGTGCGTGGCGGCAAAATCTCTCTTCGCTACTTTTACCCCTAGATGCCTATGTAAGTAAAAACAAGATTTGTATATAAAAATACAAAAAATTTTTAGCAAATGAAGTATTATATTGCACAATCTTGAGATTACCAAAACTACAGCCTATATAAGAGTGTTTTCAGGTAATTTGCCTGGAAGTAAGTTAACTGATTTATCTGCACTTGAGGTAAATAAGAAAACATGGGAAATTTGAAGCTGTCTAAAATATTGGCGTTGCTCAATCAGAACTATGAAATTCTAAAGTTACTTTTTTTTCCTTCGTAACGATGTCTAAACTATGATTCGCCGTTAGCCAAACCCCAATTTACTAAACAAGCGTCTTGGTGTTGGTAAGTACGCCCCTTGAAATTAGCCAGAATCTCAATGCAACCAATAAAAAGCCTGCGAATATTAGCCCCTACTATTGTGGGTTTATTAACTCTTACAGTCACTCATCCTGTTAACGCTCAAGCAGTGATTGACACTTTAGACAACGGTAATCTGAGTGTGACTGGTATGAGATCGGGAAGTGGCTGCACAGTCCTTTTTAACCCTCAAGGAGAGATCCTGCAACAAGGACGATCCTGTAGTTCAACAGAAATCCGTAAAGCCCAGGCCGCGATCGATAGCTACCTGCGGGAACAAGGCACATCTGACAGTGACAATGGCAGCTCGTCGGGCCAAAATCTGACGTTGATCTGCTATGGTGAAGGTCGCAAACCGACTGTCGCAAATCGCTATGGATATGAATGGAACGATCGCCGCCATCGCTATGAAGCAAGTAATCGCGTAGAGTTAACCACTGGCGACTTCGATTCCGAGGTTCAGGTCGAAATCCGTGGTTCACAGGGAAAAATCCATCTAACCGGAAAGCTTATCCCGCCGATCCATTCGGGCGGTGACAATGGATGGTGGCCGCTCTACGACCTTCAGGTCTCGCCCGATCGCATTACGGGAAAATACCGGATGAACGAGCTAAATAAACCGCGTGTCAATATCGACCGGCGCAGCGGCAGGATCGCCATAGATGGGATTGAAAAGTTTCGGGGCGAGTGCAACTCAGGCGATTGGGGCGGCAGCAGAACCCGATTCTAGCCTAGTAGGCTATTGGGTTTGTAACAAACTTACCATCTTTTGAAGATGCAGCGGTGTTGGAGTTTTTCGAGAAGTCGTCCCGGAATCTGCTTCACCCCTGTTTAGCACCGCAAAAAGGAAAATTGTATGTCCCCCCTAAGACACGAAGCCCCTGTACCGGTTGAATATCGACTGTTTGGACTCGATCGTCGGCTCATTTGGCCGACGGTGAGCGTTTATTTTGTGGTGTTTTTATGGTCGGGAGTCATGCCAGCCATCAACGAGGCTGTTCATAACAAGGAGGTTTTAGCAGGGACAGCTTATAATGTCGGCCCTGTAAGTTTTACGCCGACCCAAGGCTGGGTAATAACTAAGGCCCCATTCCCTGTCGGGAGTTCATCAAACGCAGTGGTCTTCAAAGATGGCGTCACGTTTAGCGTCAAAAGCGGCGTCTGGAAGGGAACTGCCGAGGAACTCCTCAACCAGATCGTGAAAGACCAGAATGAATTTGTTGTCGAGGGTAAATTAGTTCCTGTTACAACACTACAAAAGGTTGCCGGAGTAGCTAAGAGAATTAATGGCCCCGACTATACTGGTCTACTGCTCGCATACGTCGATGGCAAGGGTCAGGGAGTCGAAGTGATTGTGAAGGGCCCGGCCGCTACCTCCACACAACTGGAGCAACCGATCGCTGACATGATTAAGAGCATCACTTTTAAACCGAAGGAAGGCGATTCATGACTAGCACTTCAAAGGGTGAGGACACAATCCGCAAGGCTGCCATCGATCGTTCAGGCTGGAGCTATCCCGTCCGATTTTTTCAGCCGCACAACCCGGCGTGCTACCTGTATTGGTTGCTCGTGCTGAAAGGCACCTATGTTTTCAGCGGATTTTTGTTGAGCAGGGCCATCTATCCCTCCGCTCTGTTCATCGCCCTCTCGTCTCAGGCACTGTATTGCCTGCCTTGGATCTGGTTTCTCACCCACAAAGACCGATATGAACGTGAGCCAGCCAAGCTCGCGCTGCTCGGCTTTCTCTGGGGCGGACTAGTAGCGGTGTGGGTCATGGCGTTTCCTGGCAATAATGCAATCCTATCCCTAATAGCGAAGTTGGCCAGCTTAGACTTTTATAGCCATTGGAGTGCGGCCATCACGGCACCCATCGTGGAAGAAAGCTCCAAATTCGTCGGGCTTATCATGCTCTCTTTACTAGCACGCAACCATGTCCGCAACGCCTACGACGGGTTTCTGCTTGGTGCGTTTGTGGGTCTCGGCTTTCAGGTCTTTGAAAACGTGCTTTACATTGTGGGTGCCCCCGACGCAAGCTTTGGATCGCAGCAGGTTGCTGATGCGTTAAAGTTATTGGTAGTACGTACAGCAACCGGTTTCTGGAGTCACTCGCTCTACACGGCGGTTGCGGGTACGGGGTTTGGCTACTTCCTCGAAGCGAAAAATCGCTCGTTCGGACATCGGCTCGCGGTTTTGATAGGTTTCTTTCTGTTGGCTTGTCTGGCTCATGGCTGTTGGGATGCCATTATTGGGTTTATCGGCTTCGGGCCCATCGGCATCGTCATTGGAACGGTTGCGATTTTGCTTGCGTGGCGGTTCTCCGAGCAGCGTCAACGCAAGTTTGTCCGCGTCCTGCTGGCTGACGATGTTGCAAACGGAATCGTGACAGAAGCTGAACTGGCTGCGATTTCTAACCGACCGAGAAATCGGCGAGCTTACCTGAGAGAGATCGAGTCCTCATCCGGGCCTGACGCGGCAAAACGCGCTGGGTTCATACTCGATGCGGCGATCGATCTTGCAGCAGCAATTGCATCTAAGGACAATCTCGATAGTCCGGCAGCCAAAGCCGCGCGTGCGGAGATTGCGAGGGTGCGCGGTGCAGCACAGTTAGGTCAATTAGAGTAGATTCCAGCCGAAATGCCGAGGCGATCGAGAGTGCCTGATACAGTAGGGTATCCGCCGAGGTATGTGCAAAATGGGACACATTGTAAATAAATATTGCAGAGAATACTTAATGTCAACCGTCACTTTGTTAACTGTCAGCATCCCGCTATTAAGAGAGGGGGCTTTGGTTTCCACGCTTCCAGAGGTTTTTCGATGAAAATGTATTACAAACGAATTCTTGCTATCCTACCAATATTTGCATCTTTCGGATATTTAGGAACACCTGAATTGCTTGTTTCAGCACAGAACGTGCAATCTATTGCAAATCCTTTACTAATCTCTCAAAGAGAACGACGCTCTATACGAGCAGTATCAGGACCGGACGAGCAAGGACGTTGGCGGTTTAATAAACCAAGTGGTATCTCTGATGATGCTATGCGAGAACAGGGATGCGTTGATGTCGGGAGAAATAATGCCCAACGTTGGCGTTGTCCCAGTCAAAGAATTAAAGTATATACGAATGATAGAGACAGATATAATACATACGATCGAGGATGGAGTAGAAACAGACGCTCTATACAAGCAGTGTCAGGACCCGATGACCGAGGACGTTGGCGGTTTAATAAGCCAAATGGTATTTCTGATGATGCTATGCGAGAACAGGGATGCGTTGATGTCGGGAGAAATAATGCTCAGCGTTGGCGTTGTCCCAGTCAAAGAATTCGTGTGAGAGAAGGTCGATAGTCAAATTTATGCCTTCGGCACGCTTCGCGAACGGACGAGCCTACTCGTTCGCGGCTTTATTGACTCCTGCCTTGTTTCTTAACGACAAAACGATTTCTAAGAGCAATGTTGGCAAGTGCTATGGCATTTTCATTACTCCATGATGTTAATGTTTTCGGTGGTGTAACTCTACCCAGTATGTGTATTCAGCTCGTCTTAACCTTCTTGTTTGAATTCTTGTTTGCGCCACTCATAATTGAGCTTAACAATATTTAACCCCCAATCATTTTCCATTAAATACAGATCGTGGATAAAATTCAGCAATTACAACAATTTGTACGGTGGTTTTGGGAAGTAGCTAAACGCTACTGGGGATCTCAGGAGCGGTTTCGAGCATGGGGATTGTTAGCAGCAGCCGTTCTTTTTATCATCCTCGCTAACAACGCTAGTGCTTTACTGAATCGTTATCAGGGAGAGTTTACCACTGCACTAAGCAATAAGCAATTAGAGAGTTTTCAGCATTCTCTGCTCCTGTTCGGGGGAACGTTACTGGCGTTAATTATTTTCTCGTTTTTTGAGAATTTTATTCAAAATAAACTGCAACTCTACTGGCGAGAGTGGTTGACCAAAGATTTCCTCGATCGCTATTTTGCCGATCGCGCCTTTTATCAAATTAACGGCAATAAGGCGATCGACAACCCCGATCAGCGTATTTCCGAAGATATCGAGTCTTTTATAAGCAGTTCCCTCACATATTCTCTTTCCCTCGGCAGTTATGCTCTGAATGGTTTTCTCTTTATCAATATTCTCTGGAGTATCAACAAAAACCTCGTTTTTGTCGCTATTCTAACGGCACTGGTTCAAACCTTGGTCAGTTTTTTCATTGGTCGGATTCTCACACCGCTAAACTTCAAAAACCTGCAATATCAAGCAGACTTTCGTTATAGTTTAGTCCACGTGCGTAATAATAGCGAATCAATCGCTTTTTACAAAGGAGAGGAAGAGGAAGAAGAAATGGTTCAATCGAAGTTCTTCCGATTACTTGCCGTTCTCCATGCCAAAATCCTTCCTAGTAGTCTCTTAGATGCAATCAATAATAGTTTAAATTTTACTGTTTGGATTATTGCCTATCTCATTCTTGCCCCACAATATTTCGCAGGGCAGGTTACCTTTGGCGATGTGACTCGTTCTGTTACCGCTTTTTTAACAATCGTGAGTGTTTTTAGTTGGTTCGCAAGATCTTTTGAAGGATTAACTCTTTTCGCTGCCGTCATCAAACGGCTAGGAACTTTTTCCGATTATTTGCACCAAAATCAAAAACCTGCGCCTTCGCAATGTGTTATCGATACCTTAATCGAACCTCGTTTTGCCCTCAGTCACGTCACGGTAAAAACTCCCGATCAAAAACGGGTGCTAGTGGAAGATTTCTCAGTAGAAGTTCCTCCTAGTGAGGGAATTTTAGTGATGGGGGCTTCTGGGTCAGGAAAAAGTTCGATATTGCGAGCAGTTGCCGGTTTATGGAACACGGGCGAAGGCTATATTTACCGTCCCAACACCGCCGAGATTTTATTTATTCCTCAACGTCCTTATATGGTCTTGGGTTCACTGAGAAATCAAATTCTCTATCCCCATACCAAGCGAGAAGTGAGTGATACAAAGCTACAGGAGGTTCTAGAACAGGTAAATTTGACTGATTTAGTTGCCCGTGTGGAGGGTCTTGACGTAGAACTCAATTGGGCAGATGTTTTGTCCTTAGGGGAACAGCAACGATTGGGGTTTGCTCGACTTTTCTTACATAATCCTCAGTATGCAGTGTTAGATGAATCTACCAGTGCTTTAGATGTAGCCAATGAAAAACATCTTTATCATCAATTAAGAGAGTCGAATATTACTTATATTAGTGTCGGTCATCGTCCTACTTTAATTCCTTATCATCAATTAATTGTGGAGATATTAGGACAGGGAAAATGGCGGTTTTTATCCCCCCAGTTTCAAGAATTGTTCTAACAAGTATATGGTAGAGACTTTTGGGTAACGCATACTTAATTTCTGGAGATGTCTATTGGTTAATTCAACCCGTCTGTAGCACCTCTTTTAGGAGGAACTGACTGAAGTTGTGCTTTTGCCAAATCCGTGTTGGGGTATAAGTATCATTAGAACAGAAAACCGTGTTTAGCTTAAAACCCTTATTGCATAAGGGTTTTATTGAGGGGTGTAGTAGCTCAATGCATGAAATCGCATTCGTCATATCTTAACGAGAATTCAAAAGTTTCAGCGCTTGAACACTTCTGTAATTTTCATGTAATACGTCTTAACTCGGTTTTCTGTTCCGATACTACTTATACCCCATTTTAGATGCATGGATTTTGCACTAATCTCTAATCCCTAGAGGGACAAAACGAAATAGTTTAAAAATATTTTGTAAGTGTTAACTAGCAAACGCACATTTCTGAAATAATATCAAATGTCATAATCTTTGTCATAACTTAGGAGTTTTATGGGAATGAAATCTTCAAATTCGTTTTTAGCGGTAGCACTGGCGATCGCTTCAATAAGTTTTCCCGTATCCGTCAAAGCCGATACCGTGAATGCCCGTTGCGATGTGTTCCCAAAAGGAGAAGATCGCGCCACATCCTCTGGTCGGTGTACCTTTTCCCAACGTCAGGGTGCGGTTAGCATTCAACTGGAAAATGGTCGTAGCTATGACTTGCTCCCTGTGGGTAATCGACCTGGCAATTATCGCGATCGAAATGGTGATGCTGCCTATCGACAAGCTGGACTTGGCGATCGAGGACAGATTTATCGTCTCGCCAATGAGTCGATTTTTGTCTATTGGGATACATCTGCCAATCGACAAAACTCAGGTAACAGAAATGGTAGGGCTGCTGCTAGACGTCAGCCTGAAGCGGGTACTACCGTCCCTCAGTTGAGTGATTTAGTGGGGGAAAGGGCAGGACAGGCAGAAAACGCAGTGAAAAAACGGGGCTATCGATGGGTCAAGAGTGATGATTCGGGCTACAGCTACTGGCTAGAAGGCAAAACCAACTACTGTGTAACAATCCAAACAGACCAAGGACGCTACCAATCGATTGTTTACACGGGCGGCCCAGAGGATTGTCAGAATTAGTTGTTATATATCTGGACAAACAATCCAATTTAGAGACTCATAGAAAATAAATTATCCCATTTCAGGCCCATTAAAACGACTTTCTTTCCCCCTGCCCTCTAAGCGATGGAATATTTTTTAATTGGAAGTCCCTTAGAGGGTACTGAGAGGATGTATTAAGCTGAGAAAGCTGAAACCCTCATTCCTTGATTAGGGCACAATCAGTAGACCGAAAACTTTAGCCTCAATAATCACGATACATTTTTAACATGAAGCTTCAAAATTTGCTTTTAGCAATCGCCACCGCGATCGCGAAATCGTAAAAAGCAGCATTCCTACTCTTGTAAGGAGCGATCGCATTTTCAAAACTCGTCGCATTCAACATACAAATCGGCGCATCTCAGTAGCGATCGTCAAAGCCCAAAACGAACTTGCAATTCGCAAATGGAGGGCTAGTAACTGTAACTTAATCTCTATACAAAGCTATGCAGGGCTCGGCAAAATTGCAGAGCTTTTTGATTTTGTATTCGGGATAGATACGGTGTTCTCGACTGGTGAGATAGTCATAATATAGACATGATATGACTACATAGGAAAAGGGACAATATGGTACACCGAGATAAATGGGTGAAAGTTTTACTCACCGAACTAGAGCTAACTAAGCTGGAAAAGTATGCCGAAGCGCAAGGATCGAACAAGTCACAAGCAATTCGAGAATGGATGAAAGCGTTGCCATGTTATTAGGATTTAAAACCGAACTAAAGCTAAATAATCGGCAACGAACAATGATGTTAAAACATTGTGGGGTTGCACGTCATGCCTGGAACTGGGGATTAGGATTAACCAAGCAGCTCCTAGAGCACAATAAAGTTAACCCAGACGATAAAATCCCATTCCCAAGCGCAATTGAGTTGCATAAATGGCTAGTTGCACTAGTTAAACCTGAGAATAAGTGGTATTACGAATGCAGTAAATCCACACCGCAAATGGCGTTAAGAGCGTTGCGAGTAGCATGGAAAGATGGCTTGGAAAAACGAAAGGGAGTACCTAAGTTTAAGAAGAAAGGGAAACAGGATTCTTTTACCTTGGAAGGGACAATCAAAGTAAAAGGAGTGAAAAGAATTCAAGTTCCGGTAATAGGAATTCTGAAAACTTACGAGAAAGTACCTTCCGTTCCTATCAAGACTTGTACGATTTCCCGTGAAGCTGACAGATGGTTTATCAGCTACAAAGTAGAGGTCAAGGATTTAGAGCCAGGATGCTCCCTAACGTGGATGCATCCCGATGTAGGGGTAGATTTAGGTGTTAAAGCATTAGCCACTCTCAGCACTGGAAAAGTGTTTGAAGGAGTAAAAGCTGACAAACAGCATAATTTGCATAGGTATTTCGGAGCGGTGAAGCAATCTGGGCAATCTGTGGAGACCGATCCATTGGTCGCCTCTTGGCGAAACGAACTTGTGCGATTGCGAGGTTAGCGCATTGTTGATTCATTGCATGAGGTGGAATGGCACTCAAAATGAAATCAATGAACATGAAGGAATGGATTTCTCAAGTCACTCTGGCGATGGTGGCGCTATTATCAATTCCTCAGAGAGATGTGTTGAAGACAGATAAGTTTTTTATATTTATGTTTTTATTCCATCAATTCTGCCGATTAATCATTCGGTTTGTGCCGATCGGTTTAACGACGATCTTGCTGGTGCTTGGCTCTTGTGCGATCGCCCAGAGCCAACTCCCCTCACTATCAGCATCGACTGCCAATGATTCCCTGAATCCTCCATCTACAGTTAGCCGCTATGGGGAGTACGAAACAGCTCCGATCCAATCGCCTTTAGATAAAAACAAATTGTTTGATGTCACTTCTCCCACGATTTTTAATCGTGATAAAGTCCCGGAAGGAAAACTCCCGATTGAAGTCCGGGCACAAGAGGTGAATGAGCGGTTGTGGAGGATTCTCACTCGAACCCTAAGTGCTAAACAGACACCAACTGTCACTGTCGCCATCTTGAATAATCGACCTGTCCTTGAAATTCATAACGATCAATTCACCCGTCCGATTCGCTTGGTAACCGTAACAGAAGCAGATGCCGACTTTAATGGCAAAACCCCGGACAATTTAGCCCAGGAATGGCAAAAGATTCTTCAAGATGAAATGATTCGTTTCAAGCAGTTAGCGTCACCGAAAGCCCTTGCTCAGCGTATAAGACAGGCATTTCAAATCTTGCTGGGCCTGTTGATTGCTAGCACTACGATTTGGTTTCTGAGACGAATGTTAACCCGTCAGCAACAAATCCTAGAAGCTCGTTATCAACGGCAACTAGCAGTGCTTGCAGAAGCGGAAAAAGCACGGAAATCCGAAGCAATCGCTTCATCAGAAACTACGGAAGGAGAAATGAAAGCAAGAGAAATTGCAGATTTGCGAGCGCAATTTTTGACAACTTTACAACACCAATTTAGTCTGAATCGTCAATTAGATATTAACAAATTTCTCAAATGGGCACTGTTATGGATTTTCATTTTGATGTGGTATATCGGCATTGCTAACATCATATCCACAGTCCCCCTATTGATGCGATGGACTCTTTACGTATGGGCAACACCACTCGCATTGATTGCGATTTGGTTTGGCATTAGTTTAGCGCTCCGCATCAGCACCAGTGCAATCGAGATCTTAATGCATTCAGTGAAGGCAAATCCCCTCCTCCCGTTTGGAGAAGTACAACGAATTGCTCTAAGAACTACAACGATTGCGTCTGCTTTAAAGGGATTCGTTAGTTTTGTTTTGGTGATATTAGGAATTATTTGGACTCTCAGTTTATTCAATGTTCCAACCAGCTCAATTTTTGCAGGAGGGGCAGTCATTGCTTTTGCGATTTCGTTTGGTTCCCAAAGCTTAGTGAAAGATCTCATCAACGGATGCTTGATTTTGATGGAGGATCAGTTTGCCGTGGGCGATGTGATTCAAATTGGGGACAAGAACGGACTGGTAGAAAATCTTAACCTACGAGTGACTCAGTTGCGAAATAACGAAGGTCAATTAATTACCATTCCTAATAGCAACATCACGAATGTCAGCAATCTAACCCGCCTCTGGTCGCGAATAGACTTTTCTATTGTAGTTGCCTATGAAAATGACCCAATACATGTGCTTGATGTCTTGCGGCAAATATCCAAGCAACTGTATAGCGAACCTGAATGGCGAGAGATCCTGCCAGAGCTACCAGAAGTCCTGGGCATTGATGACCTCTCCCATACAGGAATGCTGGTGCGCGTTTGGATAAAAACGGCCCCAATGGAACAATGGCGCGTTGGGCGAGAATTCCGTCTACGTGTTCGACAAGCCTTTGAAGCAAACAATATTCAGATTGGCATCCAATGAATTACTTACAACACGGATTTGGCTGTCACCCAGTAGTTTGACCGGGTCTTAAATTCCATAATCAGTAAACCAAAAAGTTTTTCCCAAAGAGCGATCGCAGACTATGAATCAAAGCTAAATCAAAGCCCTACTTTAGAGGAATCTCAATAATAAACTCCGCTCCCAATCCCGATTTTGAAACGCAAGTTAATTGACCTCTATGTTTTTCTACGACAATAGCATAACTAATGGATAATCCCAAACCTGTTCCCTTTCCAATAGGTTTAGTTGTAAAGAAAGGGTCGAATATTCTTGGTAGAACTGTTTCCTCAATCCCACAGCCATTGTCAGCAATACTAACAATAGCCTTTTGAGTCTCTTTCATACCAGTACGAATGGTAATGGTAGGTTTTTTGTTATGGGAGGACTCATGACACCACATCTGCTGTAAAGCGTCTATAGCATTGTTCAGCAAATTTATAAACACCTGATTGAGAGCAGAAGCATAGCAAGTTATTTCTGGTATCTGAGCATACTCTTTAATAACTTCAATTTTGGGATATGGATCGCTTGCTTTCAATCGGTGCTTTAATAGCAACAACGTACTATCAATACCGGAGTGAATATCTACTGATTTCTTTTCGGCTTCATCTAAACGTGAAAAATTACGTAATGATAGAACAATCTGTTGAATGCGTTTGGCTCCAAAGTGCATGGAGGCTAGTATTTTTTGCAAGTCAGACAATAAAAAATCAAGCTCAATATCTGCTTTTTTTTCTTCTATTTCAGGGTTTGGATTTGGATAAAACTTCTGATAGAGTTTTACCAGTTCAATTAAGGATATAACATATTCGTTAGCAGGAGTTAGATTGCTGTAAATAAAGCTAATTGGATTGTTGATTTCGTGAGCAATACCAGCTACAAGCTGTCCCAGACTAGACATTTTTTCAGTTTGAATGAGTTGAGATTGAGCTGAATAAAGTTCTTGCAATGTTGTTTCTAGCTGATTTGCCTTCTGACTTAATTCTTGAGTACGTTCTTCAACTTTTTGCTCTAAAGTGTGAGCATAATCTTCTAACTTTTCGTTGGCTTGTTTTAGCTGGTTGCTAGTTTGTGATAAGTGAGTGTAGAGTTGGGCGTTTTCTAGAGCAATAGCGGCTTGAGTTGTAAGGAGCTTCAGAATTTCTAAGCGCTCGTGTGTAAAGACTCCTGTTACGAAAGTACTTTCCAAATAAAGTATACCAATCAATTTTCCTTGTTTAATAATGGGAGTACACAAGAAACTTTTGGGTTGATTCAATTGAATATATGGATCGGACTCTAAGGAAATTTGAGCCACAGCGCTATCAATAACAATAGTTTCTAAGCTCCGAGACACATAGTGAATGATAGAACAGGGAATTTCTAAGCTATCATCTATTGGTATTGATTGCAGCACTCTAGGTTGAATCTCTTGCGAGCCTTCTGACTTGGCAATCGCCTCTATCACCCAATTATTATCCTTAAGTAACATCAAAACACATTTATCTGCACCTGCATTCTTCATAACCACTTGTATCAAAGTGGAGAGTAATTGCTCGAGATGAATTTCACCAGACAATGCTTGAGAAGCTTGTACTACCGTCATCATGTCTAAAGAATTTAAAGCAGTTGTACTGCTAGCAAAGACTTTTGTGGATAGCGAGAGAGTGGGATCTGATGGTAAGTGCGATGGAGATGGAGTTAAGATGGAATTCAGCAATTCTGCATAGCGGGTTTCCAAATCTTTCACTTTTGCCATTGCTCCCCAGCGTATATAGCAATAATAAGCTTCAGTTAAATACACTAAAGCTATTTTTTCTTTTTTACATTCTAAATAAAATTTAGCTGCTAATTCGTTAGCTAGGGCTTCTTCTTGAATATAGCCTTGTTCTTTAGCTCCAGCGATCGCGCGATCGTAAAAATCAGCAGCTTGCCAATATTGTCCTAATAATTTAGCTTTTTCAGCCTTTACTAAATCATATTTGTGTTGAAAGTTACTAGGTGCATACTCCGCCCATTTTTTCATTTTCTGCTGATTCATACCTACAATTCTTAGGTATTTTACCTGCTGGCTTTTAGTGACATGGGGATAATCGGCTAGGAGGGCTAATGAATAGTAGAAGTTATGCAAGCAGATAGTAAATAATCCAAGAGCTGCTTCAGAATATTTTTTTCCTATAGTTGCTATATTAACAGCATGACTATAATTGTGAAATAAGTAAAGGATAATGAGTTTAACTAAATAAGCAGCAAAGAGTGACATATAATTTTTCTCTTTCTGCCAAATTTTTAACAAAATTTCCTGTTCGGAATCTTCGGTTGAAAATAGAGACTTATTATCGGTATTTGATAAAACTTGTAATTTGAAGGTTATTTGTTGCCAAATTTGAGCGTAGGCGATCGCAAACAAGTGTTTGTTTTTTTGCAAAAAATCAATATAATTTAATTGCTGCTTTTCAACAACGTCTAAGTGTTTTTCCACTATAAATAAGTTTTTACAGTAGTGCATGGCACTGTAACAAGCCCATTCTACATCTCCAAATTCCAGACCACTTTGTAAAGCTTTTAAGAAAAAATCACACGTATTTATAGCAGACTCTTTCCAAATTCTAATGTGAGCATTAAACATAACATAAACTTTAGCTTTGAGTGCATTAGCATGGAATTTTTCTAAAAACACGAGAGCTAATTTGCCAGCATGATATCCGGACTCAATATCTCCTTTGTTGCATAAAAGCATTCCATAAAGAACATAAGCATAAGCAGCTAATGCAGAATAACCATTTTGAGTACAAAGATTTACCATGGTTTGGATTAACTGCGGTACCATTTTCGGCTTAGCAATATAAACAGGCGGATATAAAGCTGTTAATATTTGTAAAGCTGCTAATTTATAGGGGTCTGTCATGACCGCAATATGTTCTAAATCTGTTAATGCAGGTAACGTAGGAGTAGAACTTTTATGACTTTGTTTTACCCATGGAACTTCCAGCATTTCCAAAACTTGCATTCCTGTATCAATGGCTTTCAGCATCTGGCTTTGAGTTTGATAAAGCTGTATTTTTAACTGAAAAGCCTTTACTCGATCGAGCACGGTTATTGCTTGTTTCTGGATAAGTTCAGTCAGTTCCATTGCTCGTTCGCAATTGGTGTTTAAATATTCTGTTTCTGCTGCTTCTAGATAAACTGCTAGCGTTATCTCATAGTGATTTTGCCAGCTATCGGTATCTAGCAAGGAAATTGCATAATTGAAATATCTTACTGCTGGTTCATAAGCAGTCGATAGTTTAGCTTTACAACCAGCGTTAAAATTGAGTTTAATCAGTTGATATTTTTGGCATTGCTCGTTGATTAACTGAGCAGCGATGTTAAGATGATTGACGATATCAAATATTATCTCTTCTTGTTCTTCATCAGACGTATTCTTCAACAAGAGTTGACCAATTTTTAAATGTATGAATTGTTTTTGGTCATCAGCAATCAAAGAATAGGCAGCTTGTTGGACGCGATCGTGCAAAAATCGATAGGTTACATTTTCAATGTTGCTAGTATTTGCATCTACTCCATCAGAACTAAGATAA
>NZ_JHEG04000001.1:9400124-9494340 GCF_000760695.4 Tolypothrix bouteillei VB521301
AAATGTCACATTCCCAAGAACCAGTTTTAAAGTTAAATTTTATTAACTCGTTTTCATTGAGAGATTTGAGAAAATAGTTAATAAAAAAAGGGGTTCCTTTTGTCTTTTGATACACCAACTCCATAAGAGTTTCTGCTATTTCGGAAGAGCAGATAAGAGTATCAGCAATCAGATGTTTAATATGGCATTTTTTCAGAGTTGATAGAGTTATTGTGTTGATAGTGACTGAGAGCTTACCAATCTCTTCTAAGGTCGCCAGAAGAGGATGTGCTGCGAAGACTTCATTATCTCGATAAGCACCAATAAGTAATAAATATCGAATGTCAAATTCACTCAGCAATAATTGTAATAGTTTTAGAGATGCTGAATCAGCCCATTGCAAATCATCGAGAAATATAACCAAAGGATGGTCTTGTGTAGTAAAAACTTGAATAAATTTTTTAAATAGTAAATTGAATCGATTGGTAGCTGCATTTCCTGAAAGTTCTATGACAGATGGTTGTTCGCCAATTATATTTTCTAATTCGGGGATGACATCAATAATGACTTGTCCGTTTTCTCCTAAAGCTAATAAAAGTTTTGCTTTCCATTGTTGAAGTTGTGCATCACTTTCACTCAGTAGTTGCTGGATTAGATCGCGAAAAGCTTGCACAAATGCAGAGAAGGGAATATTTTTTTGGAATTGGTCGTACTTCCCCCTGATAAAGTAACCTCGTTGACGTACAATGGGTTTTTGAACGGCATTGACAACGACTGTTTTACCAATCCCTGAAAACCCCGCGACAAGCATGAATTCTGTCTTTCCCGCACAGACTCTGTTAAAGGATTCAATAATAATGTCTACTTCCTTTTCCCTTCCATAGAGTTTTTCAGGAATCGCAAAGCGTTCTGAGATATCTTGTTGTCCCAATTCAAAGATGTCAATAGACTGATTTTCTTGCCACTGATGCAAACATTTTTCTAGATCGTGCTTTAAGCCCAAAACGTTTTGATAGCGGTCTTCTGGATTTTTAGCTATCAGCTTGCTGATTATATTTGAGAGGACTAAAGGAATTTCTGGGTTAATGCTATGGGCTTTTGGTGGTTGTTTTGCCAGATGGCTGTAAACCAATTCTATTGGATCGCTTGAGCAGAAAGGTAGTTGTCCGGTAAGGAGTTCAAAGAAGGTCACACCTAAGGAGTAAAAGTCACTGCGCCAATCAATTCCCCGGTTCATGCGCCCAGTTTGTTCTGGAGATAAATAGGGTAAAGTTCCTTCTAATAAGTTGGGGCTAATCAAGGTAGGATTTTCTCTAGGCAGCAGCGAAGCAAGACTGAAATCTATCAGTTTAACTTGGTGAGTGGTAGGATTAATTAGGATGTTTGAAGGTTTAATGTCTTTGTGAATAATTCGATGGCGATACAATCCGTCTAAAGCTGTCACAAGCTGAAGAGCAATATGAAAAAATTCAGTTAAAAAAACGCTATTTCTTTCTAATCTCCAGTCAAATAGAGAAATTCCTCCAAAATCTTCCATGATGAGAGCATAACTATTTCGGTAGGTTTCCAGGCTGTAAGTCTGAATAATACCCTCAAGGTTCAAGTCTTTGGCGATGGTATACTGATTGCGAAATTGAACCTGTTCGTTAAAGCTAGGATACTCGCTTCGCAGGAGCTTGATAACAACTGGTTTTTGGTCTGCGCTCCTAAGTCCTCGAAAAACTAGAGTTTTTATACTGGAATAAATTGGCTCGTAAATTTGATAACCAGCTAGTTTCAGCACAAAGACTTCCATTTACATAACTTTTTTCTGCTTCCATAGCTTATAATTCCCATTTAGTTTGTGGAATTATCATTGGAGCAAAAAGTTACAAGGACTCAAGAACTGGCTGCTCGACGGGAATTTGAATGATGAATTCTGTTCCGCTCCCTGGTGTGGAAAGGCATTTCAACTGACCCCTATGTTTTTCAACAACGATTTGATAACTAATTGACAGTCCCATCCCCGTACCTTTGCCTACAGGTTTTGTTGTAAAAAATGGGTTGAAAATTTTTTGACTAACCGTTTCAGACATTCCAACGCCGTTATCTGCAATGACAATTTTCACTTGTGACTTTGAGTCAAATTCCGTTGCGATCGCAATCCGACCGGGAGAGCAAGCTGTACCCGGCTTATTGCGGAAACGCCCTTCTACAGCATCAATTGCATTTGTCAGAATATTCATAAACACCTGATTGAGTTGTCCGGCGTAGCATTCCACCAATGGCAGATCGCCGTAATGTTTAACAACCTCAATTTCTGGGTGTTCTGGTTTGGCTTTAAGCCGATGTTGTAGAATCAGCAACGTACTATCAATCCCAGAGTGCAGGTCAACGGGTTTGATCTCTGCCTCATCCATGCGCGAGAAGATGCGAAGCGACTGTACAATTTCCCGGATACGCTCGGTTCCCATCTTCATTGAAGCTAGAATTTTGGGCAAATCTTTTTCAAGATACTCTAAATCGATCTCCACGAGGGTCTGTTCTATTTCTGAATCGGGTGGATACTTTTGCTGATAGGAATGAATCACGCAGAATAAATCTCTCATGTACTCGCTCAGATGAAAAACATTGCCGTGAATAAAGTTCACCGGATTGTTGATTTCGTGGGCAATACCCGCTACTAACTCCCCCAGACTTGACATTTTCTCAGTTTGTACCAGATGAGATTGAGTTTGGGCAAGGTGTTGTAAGGTTTCTTGTAACTCCTGCGTTCGTTCTGCAACTCGTTGCTCTAGGCGATCGCGTGCTTCTTCTAGTTGGTGAGTGCGTTCTGCCACTTTCATCTCCAAAAATTGATTGGCAGTTTCAGCTTCAGCTTTGGCTTGCTTCAATCGGGATTGTTCGGCAGATTGCACGGACACCAAAACAGCAATAAGCATCCCCGTCAAACTTACAACAGCAACTGCAATGCCATCCAACCAACTCAGTTTAGACTCAATATTTTCACGAGGAATGACCAAGGCAAGTGACCAGTTAGCATGAGTCAGAGGCATGAAAGCAATGTACAACTGCTTGCTTTCCATTTGGACTAGCTCAATCCCTCGCTTGCGCTTTACCATCTTTTGTGCGATCCTCGCCAAACTTGGCTCCGATGATTCTACTAAACTGGGGGCAGGTTTTTCCTCAGTTGACATCAGGGCTCTATTTGGATGAACGATCGCCTGTCCTCTGGAATTGAGGGCAAAAGCATAGCTACCATGACCGTACTTTAAACTATTGACTGCCTGAGCTACGCGATCTACTGTTACTGCTCCATGCACAACACCAATAGGCGAACGCGCTAACTTTTTACTACTGTAAATGGGCGCAGAAATTGAAATGGACGGAAGCCCCGTTGCACGAGCAATCACCGGGTCATCAACATAAATTTCTCCCAACATCGCCTTTTGGAACCACTGGCGATCTCGAACATTTGCCCGTAGGTTTGTAGCAGTACTATCACGCAAACCATCTGGGGTAGTTAGCCCGAATACGGAAAAATCTTTGCTTCGAGCATCTTCCGCCTTTAAATAAGATTGAGCAACTGACCAATTTACCGAGCGAACTTGCTCTGTATAGGCTAACATATCAATTCTAGTTTTGAGAGTTGCCAGCCAACTATCAATTTCATCAGTGCCATGCTCAACCTTTAACAGAGCGTTTTGCTGCAAGTTTTCTAAGGTTAGCTTTCGCGTAACTTGGTAGCTGAAGAATGCTCCGACACTCACTCCCAACGCTGTACCACCCACAACAAGGTGAGACAGCAAATTGCGCCAGGATTTTACCCAGTTGTGTATAGCGAGAGATCGGCACGTTGACCGAGTTCTAGCAGTTAGTCGATCGGTTTTGGATGCAGGCATGGAGAGTTAAAGTTAAGCAGGCGCAATATGAACTACTCTTAAGATGCCCATGTCTCTCATCTTTCTAACTAACTTTTCATGTAATAGCTGTAAATAGAAAAGAATTGACTAAAAATATTCTCATACCTAAAACTGCTTTTGCGCGAATAATAAAGCTCTCCTGCAATCCTCACAGACTCCTGTAGAGTCGAGATTCATGGGTCGGAAATGTTTAATCAAATGGTAGCGACCAAAAAACTGTTCGGGTGCTTCTCTTTGATACCCAATAGTTTGACACCAGACGCATTGAACCATCCATTTTCGTGTACGTGGGTCATTCAAATGCCATTGCGGATTTTTGTCTTGGCTTCTTGTCATGCTGTTTTTTATTGCCAAATATCACTGCCGATCGAGAAAAAACTTTTGAAAAAGTAGATAACTGTAGTATGTTTTTGTAGTATAACCGATAAAAGTCTTGTAAAGTAGTTGGGTTAAAGAAGAAAACCCAACCACATGGTTCTAACGATTCTAAGTCTGTTTCTGTGATGTGACTTGTGCTCGCTTGTTAACTTCCGACCAGTTCACCACGTTCCACCATTTCTCTAAGTACTCAGCACGACGGTTGCGATATTTGAGGTAATATGCATGTTCCCATACGTCATTACCTATAATCGGGTAAGATCCCTCAGCAATTGGGTTGTCTTGATTGGGTGTCGATACAATTTGCAGTTGACCTTGGGGATTACGCACTAACCAAACCCAACCACTACCGAATTGCTTTGTTCCTGCTTCGTTAAATTGTTTTTTAAAAGCATCAAAACTACCAAAAGTTTGATTTATTTCTGTTGCGATTGCGCCTGTTGGTTCCCCACCACCTTGGGGACTCATAAGTTGCCAAAAAAGAGTGTGATTGAGATGTCCGCCTCCATTGTTACGTACTGTGTTACGAATATCCTCAGGTACGCCGTTTAAGTCACGCAATAGAGATTCTACACTTTTGCTTTGCAGTTCGGGATGCTTCTTTAATGCATCGTTCAAGTTGTTGACATATGCTGCGTGGTGCTTGTCGTGATGCAGTTTCATGGTTTCTTCATCAATGACTTTCTCTAACGCGTCATAAGCATAGGGTAATGGCGGTAACTGTGCGGGGGTTTCTAGTTCGCGATCGACATAGGCTACAGGTAGAGTTTGTGTGGTTTGAGCTTGTGTTGCTGTTGGTGTTGCTCCCGGTGTCTCTGTAGAAGACTGTGAGTCAGCTGTTGGTGCTGTTGGTTGACAAGAAGCGAGTAGTGCAAACAGCATGATTCCTACCAAAAGGTAGCTGATTTGTTTCCACAAAAACCTCACCATATTTAGGCTCCAAATCCATATATTAATACATCGCAGGCTGTGATTAGCACAACACTCAGTATATGATTCTTCGTTGTTTTACGATAAGTAAGTTTGCTCGAATCATCTTCACCGATTTGTAGTTGCGCTATCTTTACAGACAACTACAAACCGAAGCCAACGATTTTAGGATTTGTTCTATAGTTTTATTGTTGATTCTTGTCTACTGAACTCAAAGGAGTATTGCGATCGACTTTCACCTCAAATGTTTGACTGTTCACTGTCACAACACTTTCGACAATTGGTGTCGTGCCACCAGGCGCTGTACCCTTAAAGGTAAATGTCCAAGTTCCATCACCATTATCTACACAAGGGACTTGTTCAATAGGTCCGTGCATTGAGTTTTCTGCACGATAATTCTCGATCCCTCCATTAGCGGCTTCCGCTGCTTGACGAGCAACATTTTTAGCTCGACCCAAAGCAAGGATTTTATTGGTAGCATCAGGTCCTATTCTTGCTTGAGCAGTGCAGCTACTATTCGATTGAGCGTGCGTTGGCAAAACATTAAAAGCTAAAGTCAAAAAGACAAATGTAGCAGAAATTGCACTAAATTTTCTCATGACAGGAAGCAGGAAAATATTGAGTGTTGTTGATGTAATAAAAATAACATAATATTAGAAGGCTCTTATTTGATTTTTGAAATATACGTAGGGTCAGCATTGCCCACCCTACATTAAACCTTTTCATAAAAAAATAGCACTCCTCACTGAGTTACAAACACCTCTTCCTTGTCTCCCTTGTCTCCCTTGTTCTGACTCAAATAAGATTGCTATCACTTCTTCTTCTTTTTCTGCTTTCCCTTTGAAGACGTATTTCTATCAAACAGATCTGCTGCTTGCATGAGGGGAGACTTTCGCTTTTTGGGTGGCTTTTCTGGTTTTATATCGGGTGGCTCGAATAGTCTTGGATTTGGCAAAAATGGGGCTTCTTTGTTATCAGTTATATCTGAATTAAAGTCTTTAAATTGATTGTAAAAAGATTCAAGATTGCCTTTACCTGGTTCAGTGGCAAGAGGGGTTACTTTTTCAATACTGCTGGCAAACAAAGCAGCTTCAGCAGTGAAATCAGCCTCAACAACACTATCGGGAGGTAACCAACGATGGACAAAATCTAATTGCCACAAGTACCGCTCGAAAACCTCAATCATTTTTGGTTTCAGTACACTTGTCACAGCAATAACCTCTTGGTGTATTGCTTGTCCGATGACTTGCTTGTTCAATAAAAAGTCATAGACATAAGGAATTCCCCAAAGTACGGCTGCTGCTTCAACCTGACCATCAGATAACAGTCCCCCAATCAATTGGGCAATATGTTTGTCTAATGTTTCTTCAGAAAAAGTAAAGAAGCGATCGGGATAACCCAATTCGTTGCGCGGTAACTCTCGCGCACTCAAAAATTCAAAAACAGAGCCCCAAATTCTTTGGCTTGTGATAAAACTGACTTGTTTTTGAGCAGCCATATAAATAGAAAACGCCAATGATAAAGCACGTAGATTATCATCCCGTTTCTGTTCTGATTTAAAATCAGTAAAAAATTGTTGGTTGATTTCTATTTCTTTAGTTAAGTTGCGACGAACTTCCGCAATCCAAAGTTGAGGTTCTTCCGTTACATACTGCTTGGCTGCATCGCCAAATGCATCCCAATCAACTGCTCCACCTTGTTGTAACTCTCGGTAAACTGTTTCCATAAGATCGATTAGGATGACGCCTGCTAGTTCATCCTCTGTACCGGGAAGTACTTCTCGTGAATTTTTAATAGGCTGATAAGTACTCTTGCATAAATCAACGATTTCCCGCGTTGCACCATAAAATCGCAGATACTCAATAACGGAAGACATCATGCGATCGATACCGCTAACAGGATCGTTCTTAAATTGAGCCAGACAAGATCTCAAGAGTTCTGGTTGCTTGGAAAAAAGGTAATACTTTACCCGCAGGCTATCCAGATATTGAAATTCGCGAGCATAAAGATCGGGTTGCTGGTGCTGCACTTTTTCAATCAGTGCTAGAGCATCTGAAATGAGATTATTGCTATCTATCTCATCAACGAGTTCTACAAGCAACATCCCCAAATCGCATTCCTCAATCGCTCTTGGTGGAATTGCATTTTCTAGCGCCTCTACCATCAACAAATGTTTGTCTTTTGCAGAAGCTGCTTCGTAGTTCTTGCACCACTGTTGGGTGTTGGTCAAAATTAAAGACATAATTTAAAAGGATAAAGGATAAAGGATAAAAAAATTTACCTTTCATCTTCAAAAAAAATGAATATCAATCCCCAAATTTGTTTATGTATTTACTCTACACTTCATCCTTCACACTTTATCCTTCAAGAAGTTATTTTTTTCGCATCTTGCCAGGGAAACTGAAATTCCACAGTTTCTCGCTAGTATACAAGCGATATCCAGCTATTATCAGACTGGAACCTGCAAGGATAGCTAACAGGGGTATTGGTGCAAAGGCTTTTTCTGTAAACAACATAATTGAGATTCCCAATCCCATCAAAAGCCATCCTACGTTCTGGTTGATACGTGGTAAAGATAACGCTCCTACGGCTACAGCGCACAGTATAACACCAGGAAGACGCATTTTAATCCCAATGGGTATATTGATTGCTAAAATCACTACACCTAAAAGCATCACCATTACGCCTGCAAATTTGTTAGAACGCTCTACAAGAGATGGCTTGCTGTTTGCCAACAATTCAACCTGAATCACTGTAGGTAAGTGGTTCAACGCAGTTTGCTCGGATTGGACAACCGGAGTCTGCTTATTCAAAAACAAAAATGTGACGTTCCCTCCCGATCCCAAATCGATTTTGTCACCAAAGTTGAGTTTGTGGCGCTTTCCTGGCTTCAGCCTGATGCTGTTGACAAACGTACCATTTGCACTGTTCATATCTAGGAGATAATAAGTGCCTTTTTCTACATGAAGTTCCGCATGAAGACGAGAAACAAAGTCAGCATTGGGTAAGTTAACAACGTTGATATCTGGTGCTATTTGGTCTTTTGGTTTACCAATACGAAGAACAGTAAAATTTAATGGCAAGTCAAACGAAGTGTTCGTTTGAACGTGAAAAAGCTCTAAACTCAGTCCTGTAGGCTGTGCTCTTGTTGTATTGTGCATAACTTGTTCTACGGCTTCATGTATTAATTCATTGAGAAATTCCGATTCATGTGTCTCAATTGTAATACCTGCACTGCCTGTAAATTATTATATTTAGGTAATTTATTGTAGAAAACACGCAAAGTCAAGCACCTGGGTCAAAGGCTTGTACCAACAAGCGTTCAGCTTAATTGCTAGACTGAGGCAGCTTGGGTTTTATCAAAACTTGATATAGACAAAGATTGTATAAATAAAAACTCATGCATGATCGAGGTCGATCGCGCCTCAGATATCAGCTAACAGAAGAAACGCCGAATCTGCCAACCTCATTCACAAGTCCCTCAGTCACCACCACCGCAGTCACCACCACCGCAGTCACCACCACCGCAGTCGCCACCATCGCTACCGCCATCACTACTATCGCTACTACTCCAGTTTCCAAGATCGATACTCCACGAGCTGCTATCAGTATGACCGATGTTGCTACGTTTTTTGTTGCCAACAATGCTTGTACCAGCCAAAATCGCTCCTACTATTAACAGTCCAATAACAAGCTCCATTTTGATCTCTTCAATATAAATTGCTAAGGGGGACATATTATGACTTCAAAACAACCTATTCTCTTTTCGGAAAATATTATTTATTAAAAATCGCCCAAAATTGACAAATTGTAGAAAATTTTCTTTTAATCTAGTGGGCAATCCCCAACGCTACTCCTTGCTACAGGCTGTCGTCCCTTACGTAACCGATGGTCTGGTAACTGCGAGCCAATGTCATAAATACAGTACTTAAATCAAGCAACCGTATATTAAACTTGAGACTTATGATGAATGAAGCGATAAGGTGGCTCAGGTGCAAAAGCAAAAAATTTCCATCAAAGCAAGTCAATTTACAGAATCGGTCATTCGTGAAATGACCCGAATTGCATTGCAACACAACGCTGTAAATTTAGCACAGGGCTTTCCTGATTTTCCCTGTCCGGAAGAATTGAAACAAGCTGCCTGTGACGCAATTACAGCAGATATTAACCAGTATGCCATCACTTGGGGCGATCGCGCTTTCCGTCATGCCTTGGCAGAAAAAGTTCGCTGGTATCTGGGTTTAGATATTGACCCCGAACGGCAAATTACAGTAACTTGTGGTTCGACAGAAGCCATGGCAGCTACAATGCTTGCTACTGTAAATCCAGGCGACGAGGTTATTATCTTTGAACCTTATTATGAAAATTACGGACCCGATGCAATCATAGCAAATGCCACTCCCCGTTACGTGTCCCTCAATCCACCTGATTGGACATTTGATGAAGCCGAATTGCGTCAGGCATTTAGCGATCGCACAAAAGCTATCATAATTAACACGCCCCACAATCCAACGGGAAAAGTGTTTAGCCGTGAAGAGCTAACTTTAATTGCCGAACTTTGCCAAAAATGGGACGTACTGGCATTTACTGACGAAATTTACGAGCACATTCTCTACGACGGAAGCCAGCACATTGCAATAGCAACCTTACCGGGAATGGAAGAGCGGACAATCACCATTAATGGGTTGTCTAAAACTTATAGTGTAACGGGTTGGCGCGTCGGGTATATCATAGCAAATCCAGAATTAACTGGAGCCATTCGCAAAGTTCACGACTTTCTAACTGTCGGTTCCCCCGCACCCTTGCAACGGGCTGGGGTAGCAGCAATGAAACTACCAATTAGTTATTATCAAGAACTAGCAAACCTTTACCAGGAAAAGCGAAACAGTATAATCCAGATTTTAGATAAAGTAGGAATGCCTTACTTTATTCCTAAAGGAGCGTACTACATTTTTGCAGATATAACTTCCTTTACTAACAAAACTGCTATGGAATTTGCTACGTTTTTAATTAAAGAAATTGGAGTAGCAGTAGTTCCCGGTTCTAGCTTTTTCTCCAAACCAGAGGCTGGACAAAAATACATTCGATTTTGTTTTAGTAAAAAACCTGAAACTCTAGCTAAGGCGGGAAATCGTTTATTAAAATTGCGAGATTAGAAGAGTGGTCTTTATTGCAACTATAATAAAGGCTTATGACTAAAGCCTTTATTCCAGGACTAAACTCTCCATCATAACCCGTCGGTAAAGATACTAAATAACCTGAAAGAAGTTCCTGACTTCGGCAGGTATCTACGTAATGCAGGAACAAGTGCGATCGCTTCCTTAGTGCTACCTGGCTTGTCTTTTATGCCAATGATAGCTACTACAGCAAATCTAACGCTCCCCCTCTTTCAGACGTTGAGCAAGTAGACAGTCCTCAAAGCTCAACGCTTTTTGATCTAGAAAACGGGAGATTGCCCCGAGCGATTGTAGCTTTGAGGGAACATTCAAGTTCAGCAGACTTTTCCAAAAGTGCAGCTTTGATACGAGCGGGTAGGTCGTTGACAAGCCTTGCGATCTGCCCTCTGGGCAGGAGCGAAGCTATCGCTTCTGGAGTCATGTGTTGAGTCGTGAAGGCTTGATTCATAATTCTTTGGGGATTTTGACGTTGTACGGGGGATGGCTGCTTTGGAGAATAAGAATCACTAAAAACCTTACGTTTATTTAAGATTTGTATTATAAAAATCGCTTTTTATTTACGAAATAAACTCAATTGTCAAGAAAATCTTACAAAACATTCAACCTTAATTCCCATATATCCCAATCTTACAATTTGTTCTACAAATCTCCTTACTTTAAGGGGAGATTTTTACCTTAAATTAGCAAGCCTTTGTCACGTGGTAATAGAAAAAGTACACTAAATTGTGTGAAATTGAACATAAAATTCCCCTAAATTTATCGATAAAGTCATGTTTAAAATTCTGTCATAATTTCCTGATTGACATTTAAAAAAGACACGGTTAATGTACGAAATAAGTCCACTATCAGGAGGAATTTACTTATGATGATGATGATGATGAATGAAAACATGACAGCTGAAATGCAAACTTGCATGCAGGCTTGCATGGACTGCCACAAAATGTGCATGGAAACCATGACTCACTGCATGACAAAAAGTGGCAAGCATATGGACATGGGCATGATGAGCATGATGCGTGATTGTTCTGAAATGTGCATGATGGCAATGAATATGATGATGAGTGGTTCTGAGTTCATGCATCGAACCTGTATGCTTTGTGCGGAAATGTGCGAGAAGTGTGCAATGATGTGCGAACAAATGAGCGACGATTCCAAGATGATGGAATGTGCAGCTGCTTGTCGCAAATGCGCTGAACACTGCAAGATGATGGGAATGATGCACGCTTAATGATTTCGACCTAGCAGAAGGTTATCTGCAACCTAATATTCAAGCGCCTGGGCTATTTTGGTCTGGGCGCTTGACGTTCGATCGCGTAAAAATGAAACATTTAAAATCTCGTTCTCAAGATTTAAGAAACCTGTTTGAAAACAGCATTACTATTGAATATGTGGCTGAACCCCTCAAAGCAGTTCCAGCAGATGCAGATGTAGCAGAAGTCTGGCATTGGATGGTCATACAAGATTTTGATGTCATTGGAGTAGAGTCAGAAGGTGCTGTTAGCGGTTATCTAGAACGGAACAGTTTGAGAGACAAACAAGGTAAGTGCAGCGATTACCAGAAAGTTTTTCACCCAAAAGAATTAATTGCTATCTCTACACCTTTAATGAAGTTATTACCTATCTTGCAACAGACTTCCAGACTTTTTGTGCTTGATTGCAACAGAGTCAGTGGAATTGTCACCTATGGAGACTTGCAAAAAGCACCAGTCAGAATGCTCCTGTTTGGTTTGTTGACCCTACTGGAGATGAATCTGCTTCGTTTGGTAAGACGTTACTACTCCCAAGATTCCTGGCAAAAAGTTCTAAAATCAGAGAGGGTAGAAATTGCCAGACGGCTGTGGCAAGAGAGTCAAGAAAGAAACGAAGCCACAGATTTACTTGATTACATTCAATTTTGTGACAAGCGGGAATTAGTTTTGCAGCAACCAGAACTACTCAAACAGCTTGGGCTGAAATCCAAGCGTTCTGGAGAGCGTTTTTTAAAATCTGCCGAACACTTGCGAAACCGATTGGCTCATGCTCAAGATTTAGTCAGTGGTTCTTCTTGGACAGAGTTGATATCTTTGGCAGAAGCTATGGAACAGTTGTTAGTTCGATGTGAAGATATTGAATAATTGATTAGTTGTTAGTGGTCGCTGACTGCTGAAGTCCCGGTGTACTGTGGTACCCAACCGTCTGCAGTTGTGAAATAGCGTACTGCTTTGCAATGTAATGATGCGGATGGACTGGACCAATGTTCTACTCTGGCTGGAATGTGAATGTAGTCTTGCGATCGCAATAAAAGCTGTACCTGGGTGCCATCAGGACGTACAAAGCCAAAAATCATTTCCCCTGCTAATATGTAGAGGGCTTCAGGAGCAGTATGTACGTGGTAACGGTTATAGGTGTCGATCAGCATCTGAAGTTGGGATAGCCCTGGATGCAGGGTTAGCAGGTCACTCCAAAGATAGTTTCCTTCTTGTTTGAGAAATTCAAAAAGACTGTCATGAATTTCTAAAATATAATCTTTCTCTTGATTTGTAAGAATTTCTTGTGAAATTAGGTCTGGCAAAAATACCGAAGTGCCTGGATCGTAGTGTTTGAGATATACCCCAAGTGGAGAGAGTTCTCGAGAGATTTCAACTAGATTGCTTTCGACTGTACCGTCTTCTAAGAGTAAGATAGCCATTCTATAATTATTAAATTACTATAAAAATTATAATTAAATAAAAGCAAAAATTCCACTCATACCCGATAGACTAAGTGCGGTTTCGATGGGTGAGCGACGATAGGCGAGAGCCTTGTCCTACGTTACTCATGACTCACTAATAACCAATAACTGTTAAGCTAGTACAGTCGAACTAGCCATTTGGGATGACTGATTTAATTCTGTTTTGGCACCGCCGCGATTTACGCATTTCTGATAACACGGGACTTGCTGCAGCAAGACAAAAAAGCTCAAAGGTTGTGGGTGTTTTCTGTCTCGATCCAAATATTCTCGAAAGGGATGATGTTGCTGCAGTCAGAGTCACTTATATGATTGGCTGTTTGCGATCGCTACAAGAGCGATATGCTCAAATGGGTAGCCAATTGCTGATTCTTCATGGCGAACCTACCCAAGCCATTCCAAAATTGGCAGAGGCTTTGGGTGCAAAGGCTGTCTTCTGGAATTGGGATGTAGAACCCTACTCTCAAGAACGCGATCGCGTCATAATAGACTCTTTAAAGGAAAACGGTATTGAGTTTCTTGAAAAAAACTGGGATCAGATATTACATCCTCCAGACAGTATACGCACTGGTTCAAATCAACCCTACACTGTATACACACCCTTTTGGAAAAATTGGAGTAGTAAACCAAAACTATCCCCAGTAGAAATGAGAGATGGTGCGCCCCAAAACAATCTAGTAGGATTAACACAAGCCGAACGGGAAATAGCAAAGCAAGCCGGGGCAATAGAGCTACCCACAGCAAAAGATTTGGGCAAACAATGGGATGGAGAATTAGTCATTGAACCCGGAGAAGCAGCAGCGCAAGAACGGTTAGAAGAATTTTGTACCCGTGCTATTGAAGAATATAAAGAGCAGCGTAATTTTCCAGCCATTGACGGTACTTCCCGATTGAGTGCGGCTTTGAAATTTGGTGTTATTGGCATTCGCACTGTTTGGCAAGCAACCGTGGAAGCGTTAGAAAATAGTCGCAGCCAAGAAACAGAAACTAGCATTCGTGCATGGCAACAGGAGTTAGCGTGGCGGGAATTTTATCAACACGCAATGTATAACTTCCCGGAACTAGCAGATGGGGCTTTTCGCCAACCCTTTAAAAACTTCCCCTATGATAATAACGAAGAACACTTTCAAGCTTGGTGCGAGGGAAGAACTGGTTACCCAATTGTTGATGCAGCCATGCGCCAAATGAACGAACTTGGTTGGATGCACAACCGATGTCGAATGATTGTCGCCAATTTCCTGACTAAAGATTTGCTCATCGATCCCAGAAGGGGAGAAAAATACTTTATGCAGAGGTTAATCGATGGCGATCTATCTGCAAATAATGGTGGTTGGCAGTGGAGTGCTTCTAGCGGGATGGACCCAAAACCCATACGAATATTCAACCCAGCTAGCCAAGCACAAAAGTTTGACGCCGAAGGCGAATATATAAGGACATGGGTTCCAGAATTGCGGTCTGTAGATACAGAATATTTAGTAACAGGTAAAATCACTCCTATAGAACGTCGTGCTGTTGGCTATTCCGACCCCATTGTGGATCACAACAAACAGCAACGACTCTTTAAAGAAAGATATCAAAGGCAAAAAGAGGGAGCGGTTAGTGGTTAGTGGTTTAGGACAGGCGTCTCGCCTGTTATTGTTAGTAGGGTGGGCACCGCCCACCAACTATTTCCCGATAGGTTCTTGGTTTCTTCTTTAATTGTCCCTTTATCTGTTCATAAAGAGAATCTATAATTCTTTCTGTCTGCTTTCTTGTTTGATTTCATAGTTCTAAGTCCGTCGGATAATTAATATCACTAGGTGCATAAGTTGCATCTAATATTAATTTTCCACGATTTTTAGGTTCACCCTCCAAGTTCGCCAGTCCAAAGAGTGGCTTTGGCACATATGTGGCATCATCACTTATTTCTCTTTCTTTTCCTTCTATTTTTTTTTCAGATGGTTGAGAAGATGTTGTTTCTAACATCCTTTTCACCATTTCTTGATTCACTTTATTTACTAGATTTACACTTATTCTTTCACGAAAGTAAACTAGCATTGATGCATCGAACGGAGCTTTATTACTATAAGACAATATTTCTATAAAGTAATTTAGATAAGGGTTTTCCTTGATTTGCTCTAGTGTGAGCGCGATCGCTTACTCCAAGTTTCTCTTTAATTATTAGTGCTCCTAATGCCATCCGAAATGATTTAGCCGATGCCCCCATTTCTTCATCAAATTTTGATGCATATTCCTCTTCAAATTCCGATCGTAGTATTAGCCTTGCCATTATTACCCAACGATTATCAGAAGATAATTTTCACTTCATAGGAAGTTCAAAGTTTTGCGGTGGAATTGGCGGTTGCTCTTATTTTACGTATATAGTATTTATTATACTGTTTGTACTGATTAACCATAATTATGCAAGGATTTTGACCGTAAGGTTGTTGTCGGTTAAATTTAAAAGCCCAGTTGCTGAAGCACATCTGGGCTATTGCTTTGCCATAATGCGATCGCGATGCTGTTTGGTTGGCGCGATCCGCATACGACTGTCCCAGCAGCCTATGCTTTGGGCATATTCTATACAGTGTTGATTTGCTTAATAGCCGATGTTGGCATATTTTTATATGAGCGCTCGTTGCAACGTGAATTTGAATTACGTCAACGACTGCGGATTTTTCTTCATGCCGTGTCTCACGATTTACGCAATCCTGTCATTGGTATGGTGATGACTTTAAAGACTTTTGGGCAGAGCGAGCAACAAACAATACAGATTCCCCAAGAATTACTCAAACAAATGATTGAGAGTGGGGAGCGACAAGTTGCTTTAATTAACTCGCTGTTAGAGGCACACGAAACTGAAGTCCATGGAATTGTACTGCATTACCAAAGCGTGAACTTGCACGAGCTGGTGCAATCCGTAATTGGCGATTTCCAACCGTTTATTCAGCAAGCAAATGCTACAGTAACAGCTACGATTCCCACTCATTTACCTCCTGTGAATGCCGATGCGCTACATCTGCGGCGAGTGTATGAAAATTTGCTTTTAAATGCACTGCGTTATAACCGACCGGGGGTAAAGTTGACATTGGATGCTGTTTGTGAAAATGTCAAAAACCAAATCCGTTGCACTGTTCGAGATGATGGTGTAGGGATGACACAACAACAGTGCGATAAGCCGGGTACGGCTTGCGCCAAGGGCGATCGCTCACAGCTTTCCCTGCATTATTACGAACTCTATCAGCAACCCTGGTAATGTCTTCTGTAAACCCATCAAAATCTCCTATGTGGTAATCACTCTTTTGTTAGTATTCCCAAATTGGGAGAGGAGCTCGGCTGGGCAAGCCGAAACTCACTGGGAGAGGTACCTGTCCACCGTTTGAATGCCCGATGAAACGCACTGCTTTCTGAGAAACCCAGCAGAAACGCAATTTCACTGATGGCGATGGGCGCTTCTTGCAAGTAATGCACTGAAAGCTGATGCCGCATCCGATCCAGCAAATCGGTATAAGATGTGCCCGATTCCTTGAGTTTACGTTGGAAAGTACGGGGAGTGTAGCTCAGACGTTTAGCGATCGCCTCCATTCCCACATCTCCACACCGGAACCCCTCACTGATTGCCCAATGCACGCTATCCACAAACGTGTTTGACTTCGGCAACCGAGCGATCAATTCTTTGACATGACGATTGAGAATAGCATCCAGCCCTGGGTCGGCTTTCAACAATGGCAGCTGGAGTAGCTCTCCATCTAACACCAGTTCATCAACTGAGCAGTCAAACTCCAGAGGAGCGCGAAAGAAGTCACGGTATGCAGAAATATCGGGGGGGTGAGGATGCTGAAACTTAACCTGCAAAGGCACCCAATTCACTCCTGTTGCCTGACGAAAACTCCAGACGATATTTGCCACCGCCCATTGTCCCAACACTGTCGGCACGGGTACAGGGGAAGTCGGAATGGCATGGGTGAATCGTGCCACCTTGTCCTCAACGACAAAAGCGAGTTCAACGCCCATGTGCAACAAGGGAATATATTGCACCATTCGTTCCAGCGCTCTACCTAAATTGGGACTATTGAGAACGGCATAGCCAAACACATACCAGCTTTCGCGTTGCGTAAATTCTGGCAACCGCAAACCAATGTAGGGGTCACCCGAGCGCCGGGTAATTTCCTGCCAGAGTGTACAGAGCATTTCATGGGATATTCGTCCATCCGGGTCATTAAATAGATTTAAATCGAGTCCGAGCGCTGCTACCACCTTCTCGACCTGCACGCTGCAATGGCTGGCGGCATCCAAAATCCCCTGTACAGTTTTGATGGAGACGGCGTTTTGCATAGTGGCATCTTAGGTCAACAAGGTTGTCGCCTTGGGGCATGACTCACCCACTGATTCAGCAGTACTTTGAAAGAACAAACAGATTTCTGCCAAAGGAGACTTGTATGATAACTTTAGAACACCCCGTAGACCTTCGTCCAGAGCAAGCAGTCGCGTTGAAATCATTTATTAAACTTGCAGAAGATCCCAGCCAAACCCTCGCCGTTTTCGAGATGGCTAAAAGCATCAATCAAACGGAAATGTACGACCTGGGAATTGAGTATCTCAAGTCCAATCCCGACATTGAGGCACTGGTTCGGGAACGATATATTGCTCCTACTCCTGATATGGATGCCCTGTTGCAGCTCCCTCAAGATTCTCTAGGCTACTGCTATGCCACCCACATGAAGCGGCTGAATTTCGACCCCAACTTTTTCCCCCATGTTGAGGTGACAGACGATAGCTCTTGTCTGGAATTACGAATCAAACAGACGCATGATATCTGGCATATTTTGACTGGGTTTGGCACCGATGAAGTCGGAGAGTTTGGCTTACAAGGATTTACCCTGGCGCAAACTCATTTGCCTGTGTCTGTTGCCATTGCCACCGCAGGCGTTTTCCACACTCTGCTCAAGTACCCCGCTCGCTTAAATGAAGTGTTGGGGGTAATTCAGCGAGGCTATGCCATGGGAGTAAAGGCAAAACCATTCCTAGCGCAGAAGTGGGAAGAACACTGGGAGAAGCCATTGGCAGAATGGCAGTCTGAACTAGGTGTTAAACCTGTTTTTGCTTGAGTGTAGTCATTAGATCCAGAATGTTTAGTTCTGCGCTCGCTCTACTTTTTGGATGCCAGTTAGGTCGAGGGGGAGTATTATCTCCCCCTCGACCTAACTAGCGCCCAGATGAGGTGAGTGCATGGTATTCCTCATTATGGCAAGCGATCGCTTCAGCGACTTGTCAATAAGATTTGCCATCGCTACCAAAGTATTCCCGATAGCTGCAAATTTTATTCCCCTGCACATCAAAAGAAACAGCCACACGGTTTTTATAAGGTTCGCCAAATAACTTCCCTTCATCCCGAAATTCAAAAACCACAGTTGTTTCATTGCTCGTCACGCGCTCTAAAGTCACAGCCAGCCCACCTTTGAAAGCTTCAGCAACATATTGAAAAAATTCTCTTGCTTTTTCTTTTCCCTCATGCAAGCCGTGATATTTTCCCATGGGAAACCAGAAACTAAAGTCATCGGTAACCATATCTAAAAACTGGTTCCAATCCCCTGTTGTCAAACCGTGCTTAAAATGTTCAAATGCTTGATGAGCAACTTTTAAAGTAGTTTCTAGCTCTTGTGTCATTGTAGCTCTCTTAAAGCGCTAACCTAAGCTTACATGACTTAATTATGCAATTTTTTCAACATTGTAAAAAAATTTGTGATATTTGCTCTCAACGTTATCCTAGTAGAAGAAGTTATTTATGACTTAAATACTTGTAACAAAAATAACCATGTATCGAGATAATCTACCTCCTGTTTGGAATAGAGTAGGAAAACATGCAGTGTTTCCAGAAGCTACGCATGACGAAATTGCTCGTTATAATTTTCTAGCAAATTTGAACCGTCACCTTGCAACTGTTGTATCTCCCGGTAACAGGATTGCGTATGAAAAAGAAGTTCTTCCACATTTTCGACAGACACACGGGCGGGAATTTGAAAACCGGGAAGAATTACATGAAGCTATGAAGAAGAATTCACATTATCAGATGTGGAGCGCCTTACGTCGATCTGCTATGGAAATGAGACAACAAGCAGGTCGTTCAATGGTGCTGCGTCAAGCAAATGAACTAGCAGAAAAGGCTCATCGTTGGAATCAGAATAAAGATACTCTTAAACTGAATCCAGATCAAAAAATTCCCTACTACGTTCAAGCAGTAGATCATCATTGTATGCCTGGTAGTTACTACACAGAACTCATAGAAGGAGATGTAACAGCTGCGGCTAATTATGATTCTGGTCTTTTTGTGACAACAGCTGGCTTACTGGGACGCCTGAGTGATGGAGGAGGTAGAGCGATCGCGCAATGGCTAAAAACCCAGCATCCAGAATTTCAACCAAAACGCATACTGGATATTGGCTGTGGATTGGGTCATAACGTTATTCCCATAGCGCAAGCCTATCCCAATGCTGAGGCGATCGCCATTGATGTTGCAGCCCCAATGTTAAGATACGGGCATGCTCGTGCTCAAAGTCTTGGTGTCCAAAATCTTACTTTTATCCAAATGGATGGTGCAAATACAGGATTTGCAGATGAATCGTTTGATTGGATACAAACCACCATGTTTCTACATGAAACTTCCTACACAACCCTTCATCAGATTATAAAAGAAATTTATCGGATGCTGAACTTTAGTGGTATTACTCTTCATATTGAACAACCCCAGTACACTCCAGATATGGATTTATACGAGCAGTTTATTCGTGATTGGGATGCCTATTATAATAATGAACCTTTTTGGTCTCAGATGCACGATATAGATATGAAAAAACTTATGATTCAAGCTGGTTTTCCGGAAAAATCGTGTATTCAAATAGGTATTAAAGCGGTCAATGACATAGAGGAAGGTCAACAAGCAAATGAAACAATAGAAGATTTTGGTCGTTCACCTATTTGGAATGTATTTGGTGCATGGAAAGCTTAGGTTACAGACAGTAAAGTCAGCAATTATGCAAGATATTAATGACATCTTATTAGCAAGCAACAAAAGTAAAGGCAAACGCCCCTATTTTTTTGACGATCCAGCCGTTGAACGGGTATTAAACATAACGATGGCGATCGCAATGGAACACGCAGTGACACGAGAACGGTTAGATACCATAGAACGCCTTTTAGCCGCTAAAGGTATACTGAGCAAATCAGAAATTGATTCTTATGAACCTACTAAAATAGTTGCTGAGGAACGCCAGCGATGGCATGCAGAATATATTTCTCGCATACTTCGTATTATTCAGCAAGAACTTGAGGCATTAGAAAATCCAGAACATAACCGAGATATAAAAGATATTGCAGAAGAGTTAGGCAGTAGCTAAAGACTAAAATGACAAGTGCTGTAAATCAAATTGACAACTTTTATCGTGCCATACTTCGGCAAGAAGTGAGGAATATTTGTCAAAGTTACGTTCCTCAAGAAGATACATACGTTTTTGTCGAAGGACCTCGTTACTCTACTATTGGCTATAGCAAAATTGCAAAAGGCTGGCAGGATTTTTGTAATTCCACAGTAAAATTAGAAAAAATTGAGTGGATAGAGGGACCCTTTACTGAAGAAATTGAAAATCTAGCTTGGGTAGCGGGAATAGTGTTATTAACTGTAACTGTCAAAGCTCGATCTATCCAACGAACATTTAGGGCTACTTTTGTCCTTAACAAAAATGAAGCAGGATCTTGGCAGATTCGACACGAGCATCTCTCCGCCCCACTAGACGATCCATATGGTATCGGAGATTGGTTAAATAAAAATGAACAACCCTAGTGTCATTTTTACCGAACTGTTGATTTTTATTACGATACAATAGGAATAGCACTTAAGGGTCGTATTTCAAAAATGGTTACACTAAATGTACTACAGTCCCAACCATCCGCAAATCTGAAAGTAACGATTCTACTAGAAAATCTTGCCTCCGGATATTTTGCTGCTTCTGTATTTGAGTTGCCCGACTGTCGAGTAGAAGCACCAAACAGAGAAGAAGCTATTACCCAAATTAAAGCTGCATTTTTAGAACGGCTTAAGCATATTGAAACAATCTCATGGGATGTCCCAGTTCAGGCTTCAGAACCAGCTTGGATGAAATTTGCGGGTGTTTTCAAAGACGATTCAGATTTTGAGGAAATTATGCAGACCATTCGAGCCGAGCGAAATAGTAATGATGAATCTGAAGTTGACCCTTCTTATTATTTGTAAAGGGAGTTTTAGTGTCTCTACATATTTTGGATACTGACCATGTTTCATTAATTTTGTACAATCATCCCTTAGTTATCGCCAACGCGGCTCAACATCAAATTGCAGTTACGGTGATTACGGTTCAAGAACTTTTCAATGGGTGGATCGGCAGAATTAATGACCCGTCACTAGTAAATAATTTGCCAGATCTCTACACAAAACTTTGGACAACCGTAAAATATCTTCAGACGGTTGAGATGCTAAATTTCACCCCAGAAGCTGACACTTGCCTCAAGCAATTGCTAAAAGATAAGCCACCTCTGCGAAAAAATCGCCTGCAAAAAGATATGCGAATTGCAGCAATTGCGTTATCGCTCAATGCTACAGTTGTCACGTGCAACCAACGAGACTATGAGCAAGTACCCGGCCTCGCAATTACAGATTGGACACATTAAATTGTAAGTCCATACCATGTTTGGTAGGAGCATCCCAATTTGGAAAAAACCTGGGAACAGTGGGAGCTAATTTCTGTAAGTTCTTTGATTTTGAATCAAAATCAAAGAACTTACAGTAAGAACGTAGAGCAATAAGAAAAGAGCCAAATCTCTGCTCCTCACAACCGAGGAGGAGTTAAAATCAGGGCGCTACTACACCAATCTACTTCTAATTTCCTCAGCCAAATTTTCCAACGAAACTTCTATTTGCTCTCGTGTTTTCAAATCCTTGAGAGCCGCTTTTTGTGCTGCTGCTTCCTCAGAACCAATAATGACACAAAATTGAATTCCCTGTTTTTCAGCTTGTTGGAATTGTTTGCCCAAAGGTCGTTGCTCAAAGTTTGTAACAACATTAATTCCAGCTTTACGTAACTTTTGAGATACATTGAGATATACAGGCATCAAATCCTCTTGCAAGTTTACCACGATCGCCTGAGTGGGAGTTGGCGTCAGTGGGTTCAGAATACCGGCTTTTAACAAACGACTAATTAAGCGAGTTAAACCAATGGAAATGCCTACACCGGGCATTTTTTCACCTAAAAATACACCCACTAATTCTTCATACCTACCACCGGAACAAATGCTTCCTAAAGCTTCATGTCCAACTAAACTTGTTTCGTAAACAGTCCCTGTATAGTAATCAAGACCGCGAGCAATAGATAAATCGATACAGAAACGATTTTCTCCAACACCTAAATTGCGAACGCCAGAAATAACTGTTTCTAATTCCGTAACTCCCAAGTTAAATATCTCAGCTTCTGATGCCGATTGCGCTAAGTATTTAAGTTTATCTAAGATTTCGTCAGCCGTTCCCTTAATATTAATAAAATCAATAATTTTTTGCGCTTGCTCTACTAAAACTCCTTCTTTTTCCAACTCCTGCTTAACCTTCGCCTCACCAACTTTTTCTAAAGTATCAATAATACCGATACAAGATTTAATTTTCTCAGCTTCTACACCTACCGATTTAAAGAACCCCGTAAGTACCTTACGATTATTAATACGTATGAGAAAATCTCCAATGTTAATCGCTTCAAATATCTCAGCAATAATAGCAGGCATTTGAGCATCGTAAAACAAGCTGAGTTCGCGACGCCCTACAACATCAATATCACATTGTCTAAACTGACGGAAACGTCCATCTTTTGCCCTCTCTCCTCGAAAAACAATATCCATTTGGTAACGGGCAAAAGGAAAAGTTAAATTATTAAGGTTACGGGCAATATATGCTGCTAAAGGAACCGTTTGGTCGAATTTTAAAGCTCGTGCTTCCGAACCCGTTTCTCCTGCTTTATCCTTTTCTGCTTGCCGATTGGGTGGCAAGATAGGATTAATACTGTAGATTATATTATCACCTTGATTGCCTTTTGCTTGTAAAACTTCCAAACGTTCTACAGCCGGAGTTTCTATAGGTGTAAATCCATAACTTTCATAAACTTTCCGGATTGTATCAAGTAAGTATACTTCCAAACGTTTCTCACCGGGAAGAAATTCTGGAAAACCACTGGGAGTCGAAAAGTTAATTTTTTCAGATTTTGCCATACAAATATTTTGGTCGAGACTCAAGAATCTATATTAAACAATTATTAAAGATAATACCAAAGGCGAGTAATATAGCAGCCCTAAATGATTTACAAACACCTCTTCCGGGAGCGTCCCAAAGAGCGCAATTGCCCTCAGAATAGAATTCTAGGGCTACACAAACGCTCGTCCCTTCGGGTTCACCAGTCGCCAGGGCGTGGGAAACCCGCCTGCAGCCCTGAACTCACCACCTACGTAGACTTCTTATTAAGTCCGCGCAGGCGGACTTTGTTTGTATAGGCGTGATTTCAATCACAAGCATATTTTTTACAAATTGGGATGCTCCCCCTCTTCCTTGTCTCCCTTGTCTGTCTTGTTTAGATCTCAAATAGGATTGCTATATCTTTAATGAATACTTGTACTGAGTTTTTAGTTCCACTTTAACGAGATGGCAAAACTGGGAGCTAATTTAAGAGCTAATTATTTAACAAGTCATTAAACGGGTATGGTAGAACTTAGCAAATTGTATAACTTCTTGCCCGCTTATATTAGAACCAAGTTTTGCTTGTTTCAACGCAAACGTTCTTCTTGAATTAAAGTTCGTTGGAAGAGTTGATGATCTTTAAACCAGTGCCAAGTCCGGGAACGATAGTTATTGCAGGGGCTGAGATTAATCATTTCATATAAATACATACCCGGTGCAGTTTTATAAGAAAACCACAAAATAATTGTTGCATTGTCAATTTCCCAAGCTTTTCCATCAATACGTTCTGTATTAAACCATAATGCTTTGTCTCGATAAGTGCCTGGAAACTGATGCTCTTCTTGTTTACCATTAGCCCACTTATAACGATTAATTTGATAGTAGGAATAAGCATCATCGTCAGGAAACTGGCACGTCAAATGAGACTCATGCTTATCTATGATTTTTCCTTCTACGTCAACTACTGTATACGTACCCAGCCAATCTCCTTCATGACGTACCAGAACAGGCATTTCTTCTCGAATCAGTGACATGACAAAACTCCTTCTATTATTGATTTTGGATTGTTGTACTCATAACTAACAACTAACCACGAACCACTAATTCTATTTATTATCAAACCACCAAGGGTCACTCCCAGAGTTAGTTTTCACTAAAAAAGCTTTTTTTCGCATAAAACGTGTCAGTCCTGTTTTTCCCATACGCGATCCGCCTAAACCAGAAAACTTAAAAGAATTTTTTTCGCCCTCATGCACCAAAGCAGTTAGAGAAGCATCATTAATACTAATACCACCTGCATCTATTTGACGGGCAACTTCTATCGCTTCTGCATCCGATCCTGCAAAAACTGCTGCACTTAATCCGTATATAGAATCATTAGCCAAAGTTATTGCTTCTTCAACTGTGGAAAAAGACATTACGGGCATAATGGGACCAAATGTTTCTTCAGTCATAACTTTCATAGTATGGTTAACTTGAGTCAGAACTGTAGGACGACACCACCATCCTCCTCCATGGGTCTCAATTTCACCACCACAATGCACAACAGCACCCAGTTCTGCTGCATCTAACAAATGGTCGCTCACGATCGCCGCTTGTCTTTCTGCAATTATAGGACCGATTTCCCCGCTCTCTGCTGTGGGATAAGCTAATTTAAGACGTTGCGCTTTGTCTACAAGTTGTTTAACAAATGGTTCCATTATAGATTCAGCAACATAAATTCGCTCGATAGATTGACAGGACTGTCCGGTATTCACAACCGAACCCCATAAAATAGCTGATGTTGCCAAATCTAAATCGGCTGATTCTAAAACGATTGCGGGGTCTTTCCCTCCCAATTCCAGAAAAGCCGGTATAAAGTATTTAGCCGCAGTTTCAGCAACTTTTCTCCCCGTTTCTACACCTCCGGTAAAACAAACCAAATCTACATTCTCTATCAGAGCAGATCCCGTTTCTGCTGCTCCCTCTACAAAATTTAATACATCTCTTAGCTTTGGAACGTTATTGAGTGCAGCTAATAGAGGTGCGACAAACCGAGGTGCTATTTCACTAGGTTTAACAATAACAGCACAACCAGCTAACAAGGCGGGAATAGTATCAATTGTTGAAAGCAAAAGGGGAAAATTCCACGGGCTAATGACACCTACTAAAGGATAGGGAACTGCTGTTTGTTTCAATTCAATAAAAGGAATAGCTGTATTTTTTTGCGATTCTTGGAGCAATTCTGGAGCTACTTTACACCAGCGATCGATACTAGAAACGAATGAATCAATTTCCATAACTGATATCGATACCCTTCCGGTATCATTCACCAAAGCTTCCGTCAGCTTCTCCCGCCCAGATGAGATCACTTGCTTCCACTGCTGAAGGGCTTCGACTCTACCTTCTATACCAAGTTGTTGCCAACTTTTTTGCGATCGCCGCAAGCGACTGCATTGCTGTGCGAGAAGCTTTGCGGGTGGAGGTATAATCACGTAATCAAACTTTCCAGTCCGAGGATTGCGGACATCTATTGCTTTAGACATAATTAATTTTGCTAATTGCTAATAGCTAATGGCTAATTGCTAATAGCTAATGGCTAATTGTTAATTGTTCATGGTGAGACCAGAGAAAGCAGGCGGGTTTCCCGCCTGTAGGGTTAGACTCACCATTAGTCATTAGTCATTAGCCCTCCCTTGTTCGCCAGTTGCCAGAGTGCGGGAAACCCGCCTACAGCACTGGTCTCACCGTTAGCCATCAGCCATTACCCATTAGCCATTAGCATACCCCTATATAACTCCCAATTTTGCTAACCTTTCTATAGTTTCTTGCTGAGTTTGGATAAAATGTTTGCGGTCTACTTGTTTATCCAACATAGTATTTGCTGGGTAGAAGTGAGATTGAGAATAACTTTGTGCGTAGAGTTCCAAACGCTGTCGGGAAAGTAAATTATTTAACCCCGGTCGGCGACGATAGCGACGTAAAGCTGCTAGATCGATCTCTGCAAATGCTGCCATGCTTTCCCCTGAAGCAGTTTCCGCTAAAACCAATCCCCTATAGTCAAGAATTTTTGAGCCACCGTCAGTAGAAGCGCTGGGAATAGCAGTGTTAGCAATACCTGCACTATTTGCGGAAACTACATATGCCATATTCTCTACTGCGCGGCAGATTTTTGCTGCTTCTTTGGGTGTACGTTCTTTGCCATAAACTTCTGAAGTTGAATGCAGAAAAATTTCTGCCCCCCGCATTGTCAGACATCGCGCCACTTCTGGATATAAAATCTCTTCTGAAGCAAGCGCAGCCAAATTACCAATTGCTGTTTTCGCAACGGGAAAAACACCTTCTAGTCCGTAGCAGTCGAGATACTTATCCCAAACATCATGGGGAGTTGGAGCAAACATGGAATTTAGCCGCCGATAGCGCAAGATAACTGTTCCAGAGGGGTCGATGACAAAGCAAGTTTGAAAGTAAAGCCCTGGAAAGTTTGGGTCAACCTCGTAAGCGTTACCTGCTAGAAAAATTTTATACTGCTGTGCAATTTTACCAAGCGCTTCATATTCTGCACCCGCCATTTCAAGACATGCTTTTTCTTTCCAAACAGCTAGTGATTCTCCCATGGGAAAACCTGTAAGGAAATATTCTGGTAGAACAATCAAACGACAGTCACTACCAATAAACGCAATACTAGCAGCAATTTGTTTTGCCAGACGGTTGATAGTGTCTTGCATCAACAAGCCTACTTCTTGACGGTCAGTTAGCTGGTTAATAGCATGACAAGTCACTTGCAGTGCTAAGGCTCGAAATGATTCTATGGTTTCGCGATCGGCTACCATACTCTGCTTTGTCTGTATTTTTACTCATTTTACGTTGTCAGTGGTGGTAAGCGATCGCTTGCTACTTCATTATTTTTATGTTCCAAAAGTTAGATATAGTCATGCTATCAAAGTTGTATGATGAGAAATTAGCATAATTATTTGTTCTTTATGCTTAATCTTTCTCAGCCATAAATTATTGTTTTTAATTAAGAAAACTTGTATAGAAATTATTGGAATAGAGCACTTTATTTAAATTTACATAAGAATCTAACTTTGATTTTAGAAATATTAAGTCGGATGGGCATTGCAGGTCTGACTGCAAGTTTTTCAAAAATCCTTCAAAACTCCTAAATTGATTTAAAAACTTTCAACCTCAGTTATTGTCTGCTTGAAAAGCAAGAATAAGAGATTATGAATTCTAGAAAAAGAGATAATTCTGGCAAAAATCCTATTTTCCATCAATCCCAGCAAGCTAGCAAAACCAATTCAAGTGTAGCTCATAAAACTACGCAACCTGAAAGGATATCTTATAGTGTTGCTCACGCAATTCCCGGACGCATTCGTTTTCGCATTCCTCGGCTAGTGAAGGATTCTACCTATGCCAAGAAACTGCAGCAGGTTATGGAATTTGACTCGAAAATTAAGAAAGTACGTGTTAACCCTGCTGCAGCATCGATTGTTATCGATTATTCGAGAGAGATGGTAAGAGATGAGGAAATGCGATCGCATCTAATTCATCTGATACAAACGGCTCCTAATATAGCGATCCCAGTCGGAGTCACAGCTAAATCAATTGTGGGAACTATTTTTGATGCTGCTATCCACCTCATCGACACAACACGTAATATTAACCAAGCACGCAATGCTATTAAGTACCAAAGATTTAGAAAAGATACTTGGGAGCGGGTTCTTTCCACCACAAGAAATATCATCAAAAGGCTAAAATCTGCTACCATGTTAATCCTGCCTAACAAACGATGGCAACGGCGCAGCCAGTCCGATGAGATAGGTGGTTTGCAGCCTTTAAAATTGCAAACTGTTGGGGAGGGTGACTTAGTTTAGCCTTTGATGAAGTAGAAAAATGGGAATTCCTCATTTCAACAAACTCCCCGAGCAAAATCCTTTAGTTCAAGCACTACACACTGCTGTCAAAGGAAGAGCAAGGTATAAAGTTAATGGGCTTTACCGTTCGGAAGCTTTTAAAAGGTACCTTGAACTTAGATTGTTAAATGAAAAAGGCATTCAGCAAGTGAGCGCCAATCACTATACAGGAAATGTTCTTGTTCTTTTTCCTTCCAATCGCAGCCCAAAGTCCATTGCATCACTTATCCAAAATATAGTCTTTGATTACAGACAACAGATTGAAAAATCATTCATCAAAACGGAAGCAGAAAAAAAACAAGACGTTGCAAGGAAAGCGATATTAGCAGAAACACCCTTGCAGCAACCAATAGACAAAGCGGGAAGACAACTTATTTTGCTATCGGGAACGGCAGTTAGTACTCTAATTGTAAGTACTTTTTTGCTGCACCGATTTGGTCTTGACGAAAGTATTTTGCTGGCAATTCAAAGATTGCATACGCCACTTCTCGATCGCATTATGATTGGGATAACTTCTCTTGGTGGCTCAGTCGGTTTGCCATGGATTTGTTTGGCATTTGCAACTAGCCCGATCTATAACAACCGTCGTTCAGAAGCGACAACTTTTGGTATAGCTACAGTTGGTGCGATCGGCTTAAATTATTTGTTGAAAGAACGCTTTGGTAGAGCACGTCCAGCATTGTGGGACTGGATTGTAAATGTGGGTCATTACAGCTTTCCTAGCGGACATGCAATGATGTCGATGGTGATTTATGGCTTTATTGCCTATACTTTAGCAAAACAATTTCCTCACCACAGAAAGCAAATTTTTGCCTTGACCATTCTCTTAATTGCGGCGATTGGGTTTAGTAGACTTTATTTAGGTGTACATTGGCCTACTGATGTTGCAGCTGGTTATGCTGTCGGTTTGCTATGGTTAATTGCCTGTATCTTTGGCTTTAATCTGTTGCGAAAATACCGCTTATTACAACAGCTTCAAAAAGATGAAAATATACCGATTGAAGGTCTCCCCAATCTGCAATTTCCTCTTAGAGAAAATTCAGCTATAGCAGTCATAGATGAAATATAAAAATAAGAGTGAAAATTGCTAATAACTAATACCTAATTGCTTTTTGACCATTAGCTATTAACCATTAGCTATTAGCAATCCAAATTATTTTCGGGTGCAACAGGAGCAAGCATATCAATTGCCTTGTTTTTCTGATGCTTATAAAGCTTTATCCCATTCTAGTTGATGTGCTAAACCATACTTAATAAAATCTTCTTCTTTAGCTTTATCACTTTTACCAAATACACCCAAACTATAAGGGTTGTCTTGCATTCTTTGTGTAACGAGTTCTTTTTCAAATCCTATTGCTTCTTCTCTAGGCTGCTCCGGTTTAAAAAAGTCTATAACTAAGACTGTTCTGTCATAATTGGTGTAATTATGCGGACAGTGTGGAAAGCTATGGTCTAAAACCATAACTTCGCCTTCATACCAGTAAAGTTGCTCGTGACATATTTTCATCGCCACATCCCCTTCTGGTACGATCAATCCCAAATAACCGCGATTCATATGTGGGTTATAGTTCACGTGCAATTTGATATCTAAACCGGGATGAAATGTACCAAAATATACGTTTCTAATAATATCATCACTGCTAATTTCTATGATATTCGTTAAATTTGGGAAATATTTCTCTCTTAAAGCAAGTGCTTTTTCTGATGCTTCATACGAATTATAATCTGGATATTGTATTTGATGCAATTTAATATATTCTTCAATAAAGATGCCTTGAAATAAAATCCCAAATGCGCTGTATTTGGAATTTCCCTTAGTTTTAATTGTTTTATTTTTTGGTCCCAGAACTTCGTAAGTAAATTTTAACTCTTCATCAGAGGCATCGCGATTAAAACGTGTAAATTCATCTCGGATCGCTCGCCAATTATCTTGAAAACTGTTGAGAAAAGGAAATTGCTTTGGATCTAGATGGTACTCATTAAAACTTTCCATTGTTTTTCCTCCTAAAATAATTGTATTAAAAAACATTACGCAATGTTGAAATTCAGTCTGTGCCCTAGAAGGATGCTAAAATTCCTAAATAAACTGGGGTATTCATTTCATCCACGTAGAAGTTGCACATTTTTCATGAGGACTGTTATTGGTTAGTTACTCAGCATTTCACCATTAACCAGTAACCACTAACTACTAACAGCCTTCACGCCAAATATGTAAATTCAATGCGTAACAACTATTTTAACGTGAGGTCTACTGTGTCTGAGGTTCCCGTATTAGATCTAATTATTAAAAATGTGCGGGTAGTGCTTCCCCATCAGGAGGGTGTTGAATTGCTAGATTTGGGTATTAAGGATGGGAAATTTGCCCAAATTGCTCCTCATATTAGCCCAGATACAAGCAAAGAAGTATTTGATGCTCAAAATTTGCTGGGCTTTCCTGGGGTTGTGGATGCTCACATGCATATAGGGATCTATCAACCTCTGGACCGAGATGCTCTGACTGAAACTAAAGCAGCCGCTATGGGAGGAGTGACTACCAGCCTGAATTACATTCGTACAGGGCAGTATTATCTCAATAAGGGCGGTTCCTATAAAGATTTTTTTCCAGAAGTGCTGGGACTTTCGCAGGGAAATTTTTTTGTTGATTACGGCTATCATATTGCCCCAATTAGCGCTCAACATATTGATGAGATGCAGATGCTATTTGAGGAGTATGGAATTGGCTCGTTCAAAATCTTTATGTTTTACGGGGGCTATGGTTTGCACGGTCTTTCTGACCAACAAAATCTTTTCCTGATGATTAACAAAGAGGAAAGGTACGACTTAGCTCACTTTGAATTTATTATGCGCGGTCTGAGCAAGCTGAGGGAAAGCCACCCAGAAGCAAGCGATCGCATTAGCCTGAGTCTTCATTGTGAAGTCGCTGATATCCTCAACGCCTACACTAAAATTGTCCAACAGGATACCACGCTTACGGGTTTAAAAGCATACAGCGCTGCTCGTCCGCCCCATTCTGAAGGGTTAGCCATCTGCATTGCTTCCTACTTGGCACACGAAACCAATTGTTTCAATATAAATCTATTACATCTCAGTTCTCGCAAAGCAGTGGAAGCTGCTTTAATGATGCAAACAGTCTTTCCTCACATCAATTTCCGACGGGAAGTCACTGTTGGACACCTTTTGTTAGATATAGATACACCTACAGGCAAATGGGCTAAGGTTAACCCTCCAATCCGTTCCCGTGCAGACGTAGAATACTTGTGGCATGCTGTACTCAATCGCCAAATAGATTGGATTGTCAGCGATCACGCTTGTTGTTCCGCCGAACAAAAAGTTAATCTGAAAGACCCAAATAACATTTGGCTAGCCAAATCCGGATTTGGTGGTACGGAGTACCTCCTTTCTGGTGTTTTTAGCGAAGGTAGCAAGCGCGGTATGTCCTACAATCACATGGCAGAGTTACTCAGCTCCAATCCCGCCCAAAGGTTTGGTTTGCGTTCAAAAGGTAACATTGCCATTGGTTATGATGCTGATTTAGCACTGCTAGACCCTAATGAGACTTTTGTTGTGCGTGCGACAGAATCAGAGTCACAGCAAGGCTATACCCCCTTTGAAGGATTGGAGTTAACGGGACGGGTGAAAACAACTTTTTTACGTGGAAACAAAATTTGCGATCGCGGACAAGTCATTGGTGCGCCCATAGGACGTTTTTGTAGTGGTTCTTAGCGGGCTTTCCCGAAACCTCCTCCTCCTGGGGTTTCTATAACAAAAACATCTCCAGGTTGCATCTCTACTGTTGCAGTACTGTCCAAATTCTCTTCAGTTCCATCCTGACGCTGTATCCAGTTACGTCCTACCTGTCCCGCTTCACCGCCATTTAATCCAAAAGGAGGAACAAGCCGATGGTTGGAGAGAATATTAGCTGTCATGGGTTCTAAAAACCGAATGCGGCGGGTAACTCCATCACCACCGGAATGTTTTCCTTTTCCACCGCTATTGGAACGAAGAGTAAAGCTTTCTACTTGTACGGGATAGCGAGATTCTAACACTTCTGGGTCTGTCAAGCGAGAGTTAGTCATGTGGGAATGAACGCCGTCAGTTCCATCGAAATCAATTCCCGCACCAGAACCACCGCAGATGGTTTCATAATATTGATAGCGATCGCTCCCGAAAGTCAAGTTATTCATTGTGCCTTGAGAAGCAGCCATCACACCCAAAGCCCCATACAAAGCATCGACAATGGTTTGAGAAGTCTCGACATTACCAGCTACGACAGCGGCTGGGTAAGTTGGGTTAAGCATACAGCCTTTGGGAATGATAATTTCGAGTGGGTTAAGACACCCAGCATTCAGGGGAATATTATCATCCACCAGAGTTCGGAAGACGTATAAGACTGCTGCTTGAGTTACGGCTTTAGGAGCATTAAAGTTACTCTGAAGTTGTTGAGAAGTGCCAGTAAAATCAATAGTAGCACTGCGATTTTGTCGGTGAATTGTTATTTTCACTTGAATCCGTGCTTTGTTATCCATTTCATAGATAAAAGAGCCATCTTGAAGAACATCAATAGCTCTTCTCACTGCTTCTTCAGCATTATCTTGCACAAATTTCATGTAAGTTTGAACTGTTTCAAGCCCGTATTGTGATACCATTTTATGAAGTTCTTGAACTCCTCTTTCATTAGCAGCAATTTGTGCTTTAAAATCAGCTAAATTTTGTTCGAGATTGCGGGCGGGGTAAGAATGATTTAAGAGTACATTACGGACTTCAGTTTCCCGAAAATTGCCTTGTTCAACTAAGAGAAAATTATCAAAAAGAATGCCTTCTTCTTCTACTGTAATGCTGTGAGAAGGCATGGAACCGGGAGCAATCCCGCCAATATCGGCTTGGTGTCCGCGAGAAGCAACGTAGAAAAGGGGAGTATAAAATGTATCTAAAAACACGGGGGTAATTGCAGTCACGTCAGGAAGATGGGTTCCCCCGTTATAGGGATTGTTCGATAGATAGACGTTTCCCGGTTTTATTGTGTCGCCTTTATCGTGAATTAAACTGCGGACGCTTTCGCTCATCGAGCCTAAGTGTACGGGAATGTGGGGAGCGTTAGCGACTAAGGAGCCGGTTTGGTCGAAAATAGCACAGGAGAAATCTAGCCTCTCTTTGATGTTTACCGATGCTGCTGTGTTTTGCAGGACAATTCCCATTTGTTCGGCGTTAAATTGAAAGAGGTTTTTGAAGATTTCTAAGCGGACGGGGTCGGGTTGAGATATTGCGTGCATTTTGGTTTTCGTTTTATTATCACGACGCTCATCGACGTTCTAAAATGAGATGATTGCATTCTGTTAATCTGGCTTCCCAGTTCGGTTCAACGACAATTGTGCTAATTTGCTCTACAACGATCGCAGGTCCAATAATGCAATCGCCTGGTTCTAAATGTTCCCTCCTATAAACAGGGGTATCATGCCATTGTTGTGCGGCAAACATTTGGACTGTTTCAACAGATGAAGGTGCTTGTTCTGTGGAACGAGTACGCACGAGTAAGGGTTCTTCGAGAGTCTCCATCTTTAAGATAACTTCGACTGAGGCAGATTCAACAATTAAGTTTTTTTCTAATTGAATGAAACCATATCGAGATTTGTGTTCTCCCTCAAATTCTTGTCGCATCACTGCTACATTATCAGCAAAATTGACTGTCAAGGTAGAATTTGTCCCTTCATATTTTAAATGAACTTTCTGAATGATTTCTTCTTCATTATTAGTTTCATTGGATATGAGTTCTCTGCTAGCTTGGGTTTCTAAAGACTTCATTAACTCTACTAGTTTGGGGATTAACGCTTGAGTCAGGGGTTCTTCTACTGCACCTTCTCGAATCGCCCGCACATCTGCCAATCCCATGCCATAAGCTGAGAGAACTCCAGCATAAGGGTGAAGAAATATTTTTTTCATCCCTAAAGTATTGGCAATTAAACAAGCAACTTGTCCTCCTGCACCCCCAAAACAACAAAGAACGTATTGGGTGACATCATAACCCCGTTGCAAGCTAATCTTTTTAATTGCGTTTGCCATATTCTCTACAGCAATAGTGATAAATCCATCAGCGACTTGTTCGGGAGTGGAGGGATTTCCCGCAGTCGCTGCAATCTCTTGGGCTAATTTTGTAAATTTCTGAATGACAATATCTTTATCTAGGGGCAAATTGCCATCAAGTCCAAACACAGAGGGAAAATATTGCGGGTGAATTTTCCCTAACATGACATTAGCATCAGTCACTGCTAAGGGTCCGCCACGTCGGTAACAAGCAGGTCCGGGATTTGACCGGGCTGATTCAGGTCCGACACGGTAACTCGAACCATCAAAAGATAGAATTGAACCGCCCCCAGCAGCAATGGTATTAATTGCTAACACGGGGACTCGCATCCGCGCTCCAGCAATTTCTGAATCTAGTTGTCGTTCGTATTCTCCTTTAAAGTGAGCAACATCCGTACTTGTCCCTCCCATATCAAAGGTAATGACTAACTCAAAACCAGCCCTCTTGCTCGTTTGAACTGCGCCAACAATACCTCCAGCCGGACCGCTCAAAATACTATCTTTTCCCTGAAATTGTTGGGCTGCAACTAAACCCCCGTCAGATTTCATAAACATTAATCTGACTCCGAGTAACTGACTGGCTACTTGGTTAATATAGCGCTTAAGAATAGGAGTTAAATAAGCATCGACAACTGTTGTATCTCCTCGACTCACCAATTTCATCAAAGGGCTAACTTGATGAGATACAGAAATTTGCGTAAATCCAAGAGCTTGGGCTAGTTGTGCAACTTGTTGTTCGTGATTGGGATAGCGATAGCTATGCATAAAAACAATGGCACAGCTGCGAATTCCCGTATCGTAAGCTGCTTGCAAGTCACGTTTGACTTGTTCGATATTGACGGGAGTTAGTTCATTTCCGCTAGCATCATACCGTTCGTCAACCTCTAACACCCTTTCATAAAGCATGGTAGGTAAAATAATATGGCGGGCAAAGATGTTAGGACGGTTTTGGTAACCAATTCGCAGGGCATCTTTAAATCCCTTAGTAATAACAAGCACTACGCGATCGCCATTCCTTTCTAGGAGTGCATTTGTTGCTACTGTTGTCCCCATTTTTACCACTTCTATGGCATCGCTAGGAATGGGATCTTTGCTGGAAAGACCTATAATGTCCCGAATACCTTGAATCACTGCATCTTGATATTGTTCGGGATTTTCTGAAAGTAATTTGTATACGATCGCCCACTGTCCTTTGGAAAGAGGGGCGATGAGAAAACGTTCGGCATTGCTTGAGAGTCGGTCTGCGATCGCGCGATCGTTTGTAACAGCAACAATATCAGTAAATGTACCGCCGCGATCGGCGAAAACTTTTAACATCACTCCATTTCCTTAATGCCCTTAAGGTTAATATAGCAATCAATCCTATTTGAGATCCGAACAAGGGAGACAAGGAAGAGGTGTTTGTAACTCCTATACAGAATGCTGTATGCAAATTGTCCCAAACGCAAAAAGCGCCCTCCTTTTAGGAGAGCGCCTTTTATCTAGTATTGTCTCTTTGTAGTAAACCTTCTACAACTAACCGTTGATAGCAGGAGCGCTGATTGCAACAGGAGCAACTTCAGTTGCAGCCAAGTCGAGAGGGAAGTTGTGAGCGTTGCGCTCGTGCATCACTTCCATACCGAGGTTAGCGCGGTTGAGGATGTCTGCCCAGGTGCCGATGGCGCGACCTTGAGAGTCAATCACGGATTGGTTGAAGTTGAAGCCGTTGAGGTTGAACGCCATGGTGCTGATGCCAAGTGCGGTGAACCAGATGCCTACCACTGGCCATGCTGCCAAGAAGAAGTGCAAACTGCGGCTGTTGTTGAATGATGCGTATTGGAAGATAAGCCTTCCGAAGTAGCCGTGTGCTGCGACGATGTTGTAGGTTTCTTCTTCTTGTCCGAACTTGTAACCGTAGTTCTGTGATTCGGTTTCGGTTGTTTCACGTACCAAGGAAGAAGTTACCAAGGAACCGTGCATTGCACTGAATAAGGAGCCACCGAATACACCTGCTACACCCAACTGGTGGAAGGGGTGCATGAGGATGTTGTGCTCTGCTTGGAACACCAACATGAAGTTGAAGGTTCCAGAGATTCCTAAAGGCATACCGTCAGAGAAGGAACCTTGACCGATGGGGTAGATCAAGAACACTGCGGTAGCTGCTGCTACAGGTGCGCTGAACGCTACGCAGATCCAAGGACGCATACCCAAGCGGTAGGACAATTCCCACTCACGACCCAAGTAGCAGAATACGCCAATCAGGAAGTGGAAAATCACCAACTGGTATGGACCACCGTTGTACAACCACTCATCTAAAGAAGCGGCTTCCCAGATGGGGTAGAAGTGAAGACCGATGGCGTTGGAAGAAGGAACAACTGCACCGGAGATGATGTTGTTACCGTAGAGCAAAGAACCTGCAACGGGTTCGCGGATACCATCGATGTCTACAGGGGGAGCAGCGATGAAGGCGATGATGAAGCAGATGGCTGCGGAGAGCAGTGTAGGGATCATCAGTACGCCGAACCAGCCGACATAAAGGCGGTTTTCGGTGGAGGTGATCCAGTTACAGAACTGCTCCCATACGTTGGCGCTGCGAGCGCGTTGTAAGGTTGCTGTCATGGTTTTATAATTGCGGTTGTTTTGTATGAATTATGGGGCTTTCTTTGTGCCCTCATCTTTAAATTACAACTGTTTACTTAACTTTACAATAGACTGACAGTGAGTAAAAGTGATTTAAGATATTAGCCTAAGTTATGAATCGCAAGCCAGCTCGCAAAAAGCAAATGCTCCCATATCAAGGGAGCATTTTGATTAATCAAACAAAAAAATCAAACAAAAAGTCGTTAACGCCTAAATGCTGTAATTGATTCCAACGAATTTCTCAAAGCAGAATTGAACCAGCTCCTAAAGTTGCGTTCTCCAACAATTTTCTCATAAATTGCCTCATACCCATCAACCATTTGGGTAACGCTAAATTTACTCTCCACGTGTTCTCGGCATTTCTGGCGATCGAGTTCCAATGCTTTTGGTATCATCGCCGCCATCTCTTCATAGCTTTGGCAAACAAAACCCGTCTCTCCATGAGCAATGACTTCGGATACAGAACCCATATTCATCGCAATAACAGGTGTACCTGTTGCCATAGATTCAGCCATCACCAACCCAAAAGGTTCGCACCAGGTGATGGGGAACAAAGTCACCGCCGCATTTCCCAAAAGTTCAGATTTTTGTTCGTGATTGACCTCACCCAAAAATTCGATTTGCTTACCATCAATGTGGGGAGCAATTTCTTCTTCAAAAAACTTCTTGTCTACAACATCCACTTTTCCAGCCATCTTCAAATGCCACCCTGTTTGCTTGGCAATATTAATGGCGTGTTGCGGTCCTTTTTCTGGCGAGAAGCGCCCTAAAAATGCCAGATAGGATGGTTCTTGGGGTTTGGCAAAAAATGGAAACGCAGAGACGTTAATACCGTTGTAAACTGTGCCAACGTAATTTATGTTTAACAAACGTTGGGCGTCACTGATACTGATATATGGTTGCGTGTGGTAACGCCTAAAGACTTTGCTGTTATCACGAGTAAAGATACCGTGAAGGGTATGTACTGTTGGCGTTGAAACCGTACTCGCCCAAGGTAATGACCAAACTCCTATATGGGAATGGATAATATCGAATTCAGTAGCCCGTTCGTAAGCTTGGCTGGCGTGCAAGATATCATACATTACGGGTTCTTTAATGCTTTTATCCAAGCGTAATGCATGGGGACTACCCGCTTCCAAACGAGCTAGGGTTGTAGAATCGCCTGAAGCAAACAACGTGACATCGTGACCTCTACGTACCAACTCATCAGTCAAACGACTCACAACTAGCTCGGTGCCTCCATAGGTGGTAGGCGGAACTTGTTCCCACAAGGGGGCAATTTGTGCGATTTTCATAATATGTATGGTTCACCAGTTATAAACCCTTTATTTTGGGTTGTTTTCAGATAATGGTAGAGAATTCTCTATCAACATCTGCACTCAACTGTCACCTGGCTTGTAGTTACCTACGCAGCTTTAGTGAATCGAACCGAAAAACTCATCTCCAATGAGTGTTGTACATTTACTACACTCTATAGTAAGGCTGGATTAAGATGAAGGAATCTATCTTAAGGATGCTTTTTTGTAAAGTTTTGTTGACAAAGTCGCTATTTGGAATGCATTCGCGAGCACGATCTGTACTCGTTGGGCGAGTAGACGTGGTTGACCTCTTGGGCAAGCAAAGCTTCTACTGCTGATGCTTCTTGTGGCTTAGAAAAGAAGTACCCCTGTCCGTATTTGCATTTGAGTGATCTCAGTTTTTCGCGTTGCTCCAAAGTTTCTATCCCTTCTGCTATGACATCCATGCCTAAATTATGAGCTAGTGTGACGATCGCCAGCACAATTTCTGAGTTCTCGCTCCTATTAACAAAGGAGCGGTCAATTTTTAAAACACTCAGTGGAAATTGGTGCAGATAACTCAGAGATGAATAGCCAGTCCCAAAGTCATCTATGTGTAATTCAATCCCTAATTCTTTCAGTTGCCATAGCATTTTAGTTGCCATAGCAGTGTTTTCCATCATTATGCTTTCGGTGATCTCCACCTTTAAACTTCGTGGATCTAAGCGAGTTGACTGTAAAGTTTCGTAGATCCGCTCATTGAGATTTGGTTGTGAAAATTGTTTGCTAGAAAGATTGACGTTGATTGTCAAACCTCTGTCTTGAAATTGGTGCTGCCACAAGTACATCTGGCGGCATGCTTCTCGAAGTACCCAATAATCAATAGGTACTATCAGCCCAGTTTCTTCTGCTACTGAAATAAACTCCGATGGCAACACCAGACCGCGCTTGGGATGTTGCCAGCGCAAGAGAGCCTCAAACCCAATAATCTTGTTGGTTGACAGCGAAACAATTGGTTGGTAGTAAATCCGAAATTCTTGACGCTCAACAGCACGTCGCAGGTCTGTTTCTAACTGCAACAGCTTTTTACTTTCAGTATACATGGCTCGGTCAAATATCTTGTAACGCGCCTTCCCCAAAGCTTTAGCGCGATACATTGCAATATCGGCGTCGCGCAAAAGATTCTCCGGTCGCTCGTATCCTAAGGTACTGAACGTAATGCCAATACTTAAAGTGGTAAACACTTCGTATCCCTGAATATAGAAAGGCAGTATCAGCGCTTGTTGGAGCCGCTCGGCAAGTTGCACGGCATCGTTGATAGACTTTATTTCCTCTGTTAGGATGGCAAACTCATCGCCTCCAAGACGTGCTAATAAATCTCCAGACCGCAAACACTTTTGAAGTCGATCTGCGATCGCAATTAGCAATCGATCCCCAATCGTATGCCCCAGACTATCGTTAACCACCTTGAAGCGATCTACATCTAGAAAAAGAACGGCAAACAAATCCTCACCCGTGCAAGCACGTTTGAGTTTCTGTCCCAACCGTTCCATGAATAAAGTTCGATTCGGTAGCCCTGTCAAAGAGTCATGAAAAGCAAGATGGAGCAATTGTTTTTCTACCCGTTGACGCTCGACAACTTCAGCTTCTAATTGGGCATTCTTCACCAGCAATTCTTTGGTCTGTCGCCGATTGAGCAATAGAGCAGCCGCAGTAAAGTCTGCTAAACTTGTCATCACGCGAACATCTTCTAAGTCAAAATGTTGCTGCTCGTCATGAGACACAATCCAGATAGTGCCGAGAGCATGACCCTCGGCAATAAGCGGTAATACCAATCCTTCGACGAAGGGAGTATTTGTGGCTTGGAAATAAGTAAAATACCGTTCGGGGTAGGAATAAAGCTGAGGTCCACCGCGATCGAGACAGGTACCACAAGGGCTAAAGTTGCGGGGCGTAGTACCGCCGACGTACTGTTGCAGGGTTCCAGCTAATACATCCCAGCGAAAGACTTCCTCACCACTGGGCGTTACGTCAAGCAAGCTGACTCCTGCTGTCCCTGCATGACATAAGGCGATCGCTATTTCAACCAGGCTTTTAAGCATCGTTTCTGGCTGGTTCACCATCTGTCGCGCTAACGTATGCATTGCCTGATTTTCTGAGAGCAAGTTTGGAGGACGAGGCAATCGTCGAGATAACTCCACCGTAATCACAACATTGTCTAAAGTCACTGTTTCTTCTGGAGGTCGTTGCATCGTTTTCAATTAAAGTTGTTTAAGAGAAAATACTGATAACTGCTATCATTGGTTTTTTTGATATATTTCAGTAATTTCAATTGATTTGTTCGTTAAACGGTTAATTTAATCAAAAATCTTGTCTTTACAGTCATCAGCAAAACTTCGTACATTAAAGCTTTCATAAAGAAGTCATCAATTTTTACTCATCTTAAAAAGTACTAATTTTATGTAATTTATTATATTACAGCAAATTCCGATGTTATGAGGTACAATAACAGCACTTAGTGAACCAATTTTTTAAATGTTGAGGATTCATCAAGTCGAGAGCAACAGAGATAACTTTATCAACCATTTCGGTTGTAGTTGGAGAAAAAGTACGTAAAAAAGATTTAAGTTGTGACCACCATAATTCAATGGGATTAAAATCAGGAGAATATGGAGATAAACACAAGACTTTTGCACCTACAGATTCAATCATTGGTTCGATTGATGCTAGTTTATGTGCCGGTAAATTATCCATAACTACTACTGCTCCCGGCCATAATTGAGGCAATAAGAACTTCTCAATAAATCCTTCAAAAGCTAGGCTATCCATTGAGTTATTTATTGTCATTAATGCCACAACTTTTTTAAGACTTATTGCTCCAATCACCGTAACTTTTGCTCCCCGGTAAAATGGCTTCATTTCATATACTCTTGTTCCCTTTTGTGAACGTGCATGCGTTCTTGCTAAACCCAGTATTACCCCTGTTTCATCTAAAAATACCAAGTTTTCTGGCTCTATCTCCTTGACTTTTTCCCAATATTCTACTCTGAGTTTTTGAACTCTTGGAGTTGCTGCTTGGCTACTCCGCAATGTTTTTTTTTGCGATTTAATCCTAATTTTTGTAAAGAACGACACATTGCCGTCTGACTCACCCAATTACCTGTCTTTGCCGCAAATAATTCACAGAATTCCACTATTGTTGCATCCGGATTCTCTGACACTAGTTCTCTTAACTCTAATTCCGCATTTGTCAGATGACTAAATCGTGGCTTACCCGGTTTTAATGGTTGTAAATTACCATGACTTTTTTGTTGCTTTACTAGCTTTTGTACTAAACTTTTGCTCACTGCAAATCTGAGTGCTACTTGACGAATCGAGATTTTTTCCTCAATATGCGCTGCCACTATTTTTTCTCGAATATCTACTGAATATGCTTTCATGACAGTATTATCTTTTGATTTTATTAATACTAACTGTACCTCATAACATCGGAAACTGCTGTATTTAAAATATAATGATTGTAAGCTTCAAATTTGAGTTTTTTGTGAAGGCAGTTTTGCAATCACCAGATCCTTGATTTCCTCAATAAAATCGGAAATTTAGCAGTTTCTTGAAGTGGGAGCATCCCAAAGAGTGCCAAGTGCCCGCAGAATAGAATTCTGGCTATACAAACAAAGCTATGCAGGCTTTAAATAAAGTCCTCGCAGTCAAACTTGGTCTGTATAGGTATGATTTCAATCACAAGCGTGTTTTTTCCAAATTGTGATGCTCCCCTTAAAGCTTGTGTGACAGACCGCTATAGGTCCGCCACTTAAATTTAGATTTAAAATGATATTAATAATCATATTTTTGCTCTTCCTCCGAGCCCTTTGCACCTCTGCGGTTTTTTCAATCACATCTCAAAGTAAATGTGGTAAACCCTTGCTACCACAGCTAAATAGGAAAAATTCGAGCGTCAACGTCATTCTTTTTAGAAAATACACTTAAGCAGACAAGTGCAAAAAAACCAAAGCATACAACAAAAAGTAAAGTTGTCTAAAAATCTCTTCTCTTCTGCTGTCTGCTTAAGATGACGGCAATTTTTAACGCTGACTACTTAGAATACAATATGCGTCATTTAAAGTTGTGACAATTACCATCAACTTGTGTAGACTCAGACTTCAGACTAAATAATAAAAAGACCTATTAAGTGCGCTCTCTTAAAAAGACACGTGCAAGCAGAAATTCTGAAAAAAAGCATTGTGATTAACATCTATTATCAACATTCAATTCTATGATGGCTAGGTAGCTGACTTAGGAATTTTCAAACAAAACTTTCCCCAAATTCTGGAGTAATTTAAGTAGGTGGGTGCTAAAAAACACAACTACATTAAGAAATGTAAATCATTTAAAAGCTTAATCTTTAAAGCATTTGTGACACTTTACATAAGTTTATATAGTTCGGTTTAATTGTGCCTACCTACTTATCTCCGAGAAAGCCTAAGGTTATTGCTTTGCCTGAGAAAAAGAAAAAATCTTCAAGTTTCACTTCTGCTTGAGCATTCATAAGAAAGGAGAAAGGCAGAGATGGAAGTAAAACCACTTCTTACACCGATACAACTAGCCGAAATTATACTTCAAAAATCAACTGTTGTTATTGATACCCGCACCTTACAAGAATATGCTGTTTCTCATATTCCCGGTGCAATCAATATTCACGAAATTTTCACCTATTTGGCTTCTTCTACACCATTTGGTTTATCTAACTTGCAGTCAAATTTTGCAGATTTATTAGGTGCAGCTGGAATCTCAGGTACCGAGCAGATTGTCATTTACGAAGATGCCATGAACTCTGGCTACGGACAGTCTTGTCGGGGTTACTTTTTGCTCAAGTACCTCGGTTGTTCTAACGTTTCTATTTTACACGGTGGTTATAAAGCATGGTTAGCAGCCCAAATGCCAACGACTGTAGAAACGATCGATCGCAATCGCAAAATCTTCTTGCTTAACATAGATTCCTCAATTCTGGTAACTACAGAGCAAATGTTGCAGGCTCTCGATCGACCGGAAATCGTTAAGCTAGATGTTAGAGATTACGATGAGTGGATCGGAATAAGTTCTTCTCCATATGGAGTGGATTTTTGCCCCCGTAAAGGTAGGATTCCCGGCGCAGTTTGGATTGAATGGTATCGAATGATGATACCCAATTCTGAAATTCCGATGTTCCGTCCAGTTGAAGAAATCTTAGAGATTTGTCAGTCTGTAGGTATTATGCCAGAGTCAACGGTATACGTTTACTGCTTCAAAGGGTCTAGAGCCGCCAATACCCTCATTGCCTTAAAAGAAGCAGGAATCAAAGATGTCAGGAACTATTTTGGTTCTTGGAACGAATGGTCTCGTGATTTCTCACTACCTGTTGAAACTCGGTTGTCTGACTAGGAGTTGCCAGAACCTCGACTTCTTTAAGAAGTCAGGGTTCTAACCGCAAAGCAAAAATAATTCAAAATTAATAATAAACTTTATATATTAACTATCTATAATTTTTCAGAACAACCTAGTATAGAGGACTAGGAGCGGTAGTGGTTTGTAAGTACAAGGTACTTTAACGACCGTTCACCTTCACAATTGTATGACTTACTGTATCAATCCCAGATGTAGAAATCCTTATAACCCTGATGGTAGGCTGTTTTGCTGTACCTGTGGTTCAGAATTGCTTTTAGAAGGTCGCTATCGAGTTGTTGAAGTTCTGGAAAAACGACCATACACAGCAGTTTATGAAGTTTTAGAAAAGGGAAGAATTAAAATCCTTAAAGTACTAGAACAACCCCAGAACAAATTGGTGGAGTTATTTGAGAAAGAAGCTAAAGTTTTGCAATCTATTAATTATCCCGGTATTCCTAAAGGATATAGCTACTTTCTATTCAAAGGAAAAGATAGCAGTAGTCTATACCCTTGCTTTGTAATGGAGAAAATTGAGGGATTAAATCTACAAGACTATTTAAAACAAAGAGAATCTCGTCCTATTCAGGAAGAATTAGCAGTTGAGTGGTTGTTTAAGTTAGCAAATATCGTAGATATAGTCCATGAGAAAAGACTGTTTCATAGAGATATTAAACCATCAAACATTATGTTGAGATCTGATGGAGAACTTGTGCTAATAGACTTTGGCGCAGTGAGAGAAATGACAGATACTTATTCTGAAGCTTTAGCCAAAGAAGAGGTAACGACAATTTCTTCACAAGGGTATACTGCACCAGAACAATGCCAAGGTCAAGCGGTTCCTCAATCAGATTTTTTTGCTTTAGGTCGTACATTTGTTTATCTACTAACAGGTAAAGAACCTTACGAGCTTCCTCCAGATCCTAAAGATAGAGAAAGAAAAATTTGGCGCAACGAAATACAAATTTCTGAAAATTTAGGAAATTTTATTGATAATTTAATGGACCCATTGCCTAAAAAACGCCCGCAAAATACAAAAATCCTTTTGCATCAATTAGTAGAACTACAGAAAAGTTACGGGCTTCAGTTGGAGGAACGAGGCGAAATCAACATCGGATATCGAACAACAGAAAATTTAAAAAATATCTTATCTGAACCAACCTGCGTTCAATCTACTTATTATGACAATAACGGTCACGATACCGCTTCAGCCGAGAAGCCGGAAGCTTATCGCAGTCTTGATGTGAACCTTATTGATACTTTAGTAAACTCCCATCTGAAAGAAAACGGTCATGAGAGGGCTTATAAAGCTCAGAAAAGAATACCAATAAAAAAGCTGTTAGCGGGTGCAGCTGTCTTTGCTACCGTTTTAGTTGGAGGACTTGTTTTATCTTTTGTCCATCGAGTGGATGGGTGTTCCAAGAGTACTTTTAGCAAATTTGCAACCGATGACAACATAAGTTGTGGAGAACAAATTATTATTACTCAAAGTATAAATGAGGAGAAAGAAGAAGGAGTCAAAGCATTTGCAGCAGGAAGGTATGAGACTGCTATCGGTTTGCTAGAGAAGTCATGGAAAAAAAACTCCGATCCTGAAACCTTAATTTACTTAAATAATGCTCGAATTTTTCAACAAGTACCAAAAAGCTACACGTTTGCTGTTGTTGTTCCCATGACAAACAATAACGATAGTATCAATGTCAGTAAAGAAATGTTGCGGGGAGTGGCTCAAGCTCAAGATGAATTTAATAAAAATCCTAAAACTAACTACAAAATCAAGATTCTCATTGCTACTGACAACAATAACTCCTACCAAGCTAAGAAAATAGCGGAAGCTTTAGTAAAAAAACAAGATGTTCTGGGTGTTGTAGGTCATTTTACCAGCGATACCACGATTAGTGCTGTCGGTATCTACCAACAGCACAAGTTACCATTAATCTCTTCCACTGCTACCTCAAAAGATTTATCAACCGTGTGCAGGCAATCCTATTGTTATTTTCGCCGAATAGCTTATAGCGACAGGGATATTGCCCAAAATTTAGCAAGCTATATGCTGACAAACGCTAAGAAAAGAAAAGCAGCCGTTTTTTTTAATGAAACAAGCAACTACAGTTTTTCTATGCGAGACACATTAGAAAGAAGCTTTACTGCAGGTGGTGGGACAGTTGTTAAAGAGTTCGATTTATCAGCACCCAATTTTAATCCCAGTCAAGCTATAAGTGAAGTTCGAGCAACAAATGCTGATGTAATTGTGTTACTCCCCAATAATGATGGTCTGATTTCTGAAACTGTGTTTCGCTTGATTCGCGCCAATCGGTTACGCTACCCTATTGTGGGCGGAGATAGTCTTTTTATGCCGAATATTCTAGAAGGTGTCGGTAATAATGCAGAAGGAATGGTCGTTGGGATACCCTGGCATCACTTAAGCAGCCCTAACAGACAATATACACAAGCTACCATTAAACTTTGGGGGGAACCAGTTAATTGGCGTACTGCATTGTCATATGATGCAACGCGTGTATTTGTAGCGGCTACTGAAAAACTTTCATTTGTGAGTCGCGAGAATTTAGAACAAACAATGGCAGAGCCGAATTTTACAGTAAAGGGTGCTACAGGAGACATTTCTTTTCTCTATAATGGCGATCGCAAACAACTTAACATTCAACAATTAGTGACAGTTAAAGCCCATCCCAGTACGGGACAATTACAATTTGTGCCTCTTAAGTAATACCATGAGTAGATTTGAGATTGAGAAAGTTAAGTCTGGGCTTGATTTAGACCAACTCACTGTCGCATTTTTGTTTCAAATTTGTAGAAATTTTGTTGAATGCAAAATTTTTACGAGCCTCCCCTTAACATTTTTTGTAAAGTTTCTGGTAATTTTGTAAATTCGTGTAACAGATCTTCAGGAGTAAACCCAAAAACAGCCAAGATAACCACAATGATAAAAAGAGCGATCGCAGTACTAATAACTGTTTTAAAGACATTAAATAATGCCTTAAAAACCAACAAAGCTACAATTAATGCAGCGACTAGAATGATTAAAGATGACATATTTTTCCTTTAGCCTCGCTCCTCCACGATCTTTTTACAGAAATAGCAACATTGTATCCGATAGGAATAGAAAATCTTCATAAAATTTTATCTTCAAAATGAATTGGGTGATGGTTTTGCTCCGCTCGCATTTGTTAATCTTTACAAAGAAGGTTTTTGCTATCTGTGTAACAGTGTAACAAAGCAACTAATGCCAAATAAAAATGATTGCAGTAATAAGTCCAATCTCAAAATTTTAGACGCAACGTTGCGTGAAGGCGAACAGCAAGCAGGAATTCGTTTTAGCAGTCAAGATAAAATCAAAATTCTTCATCTATTAGAAGAATTTCAAATTGACTGTGTGGAAGTAGGTCATCCAGGGATTTCAGCAGAAGATGAAAGGATTTGTTTGGAAGTTGCTCGTGCAGCCCGTTCCACACAAATACTGATGCATGCTAGAGCAAATGTTGAAGAAATACAAGCAGCGAAACGAGCTAAAGCGGATTGGGTAGGTATTTGGGCTTCAGTCAATCATTTAGCCACTGAAACTAAGTTTGTTAACCGCAACAAAGAATACATTAGCCAGAAAATACAAGTTGCGCTCGCAGAAGCAAAAAAATTAGGTTTAAAAGTCCGTTTTACAATTGAAGATGCATCTCGAACGGTGTGGGATGATATTGAGTGGCTAACTGATATAGCGCTCGTAGCAGGAGCAGAACGTATAAGCTTAGCTGATACAGTTGGTATTTTAGAACCATTAACTTGTGACACACTTGTATCGAAATTTGTCAGCACTTTTAGTTGTGAATTAGAAATACATTTGCACAATGATTTTGGTTTAGCAGTAGCAAATGCACTTGTAGCTATTGATGCTGGAGCCTCCGTTATAGATACATCGATTTTAGGAATTGGGGAAAGAACGGGTATCACAGATTTACTTCAACTAGCGGTTATTCTTCACCAGAAGAGAGGAGAAAACCGCTTTCCCCTAGAACAAATTCCTAAATTAGCCTGCGCCGTACAACGAGTAACGGGCTACCAACCAGACGAACTCAGACCTGTGGTTGGGAAAAACGCTTTTACTCACACTTCAAAGTACCACGTGCAAGCTGTGGAGCGTAATCCCAAGTCCTATGAAGCGTATCCACCCGAATTAGTGGGTCGAGTCCGAAGAGTTGAAAAGCAACGTCCACCAGTTAATGGGCATGCAGTTATAGAACTGAATGAGGAATGGAATGTTCGTTCCCAAACTGTACTGGACTCCACAACTTAAACATTTTGCAACAGCAAAATAAACGCACTTTCAATCGGTGCGCTGTTAAGACGGTGAACAGCCGATTTAATCGCAATCCTAAAAAATCTTCTGCTCTAAACGTTCAAAATCTCGCTGCACCTCAATCCACAAAGTTCTGTTATTGGGATCGGTCTTTAGAGCTTTTTTGAGATAAATCCTAGCTTTCAAGGGTTGGTTATCTGCAATGAGCGATCGCCCCCAAAGTTGATATGCAATAGCTTGCCATTGGCGGACTTCTGCATCATCAGGGAGACGCTGAGCCAGTGCTTCCGCCAGAGCTGTCGCTTGCGGGAAACGCTTTTGCTTCAAAAACTGTTGCAATTGCTCGTAAGTACGCCACTTCAACCGCCTTTCTATTTCCACAACATTAGGCGGTTTTGGTTTGGGTTTTGGTTTTTCCTTCTTTGGAGGTTCCGGACGCGAAGAAGTTTCCTGACGTTCAACAGTTTGTGACTGAGTTCCTTGTCGAAATGTGTTTTCTTGAGGAACTACCTGCAACAGGAGTTTATATGCCTCAGTTACGGCAATAAACTTTTCTTTCGCTTTTTTGTCATCTGGGTTGATATCAGGATGATACAGCTGCGCCAAGCGACGGTATGACAATTTGATGTCGGAAAACGAGGCTCCCGACCTGAGACCTAATAAACGGTAGCAATCTCCTAGATCCATCTGAGCTATCAGCGTGAGACGAATATCAGCTATTAGCTTAAAGCCTAAGCGTGAAGTTTTTATGATGATAATGACTCAATTTCTGGTTTAAAGTCCATAATTTACATTTTTGTTAATAGAGAACTGGGGATTGGGGATACGTGGATTAGAGATTGGGCATTGGAGAATCGGTTACTCATACTTCTCCCTGTCCCCTTGTCCCTCTTCTCTCCCTTTTCCCCATTCTCCAATCCCCACCACGCGCTACCGTTCTTCAATGACACGGTCAATCAAACCGTATTCCTTCGCTTCTTGAGCTGACATCCAGTAGTCGCGGTCGGTATCTTTTTGAATTTTCTCTATAGGTTGACCCGTGCGAGCTGCTAACATTTCATTGAGTTGCTGCCGCATTCTAAGAATTTGCTTAGCTTCAATTTCAATATCAGTAGCTTGACCCTGAGCACCGCCAAGAGGTTGGTGAATGAGAATTCGAGTATTGGGCAAAGCCAGACGTTTGCCCTTTGTTCCTGCAGCTAAGAGGAACGATCCCATGGAAGCTGCCATACCTACGCAAATTGTTACAACATTTGCTTTGATATGCTGCATTGTATCGTAGATAGCAAGCCCTGCTGTCACTGAACCACCAGGGGAGTTGATGTAAATACTAATATCCTTAGTTGGATCGTCAGAATCCATGTAAAGCAGTCTGGCGATAATAGCATTAGCCATACCATCGGTGACTTCTCCACTGAGGAAAATGATTCGTTCCAAGGCAAGGCGTTCGTAAATATTAATCCACTGGGTATAAGGTTCCCCAGGAAAACGATAAGGGACTCTAGGAACACCAATCGGCATAATAGTTCAAAATTCTCGTATTCAAAGTTTAAGCTGGAAGAAACACTGCGATAAGCCGGAGGCTTAACGGAGTACAGCCGTATCGCAACTTACCTATTTAAGATTTAACAGGAAGGGCAGCCGACACAACTTGAGGAAGTTCTTTTGTACTTTCTAATACCCGGTCAATCAAGCCGTATTCTTTAGCTTCTTGAGGAGTCATATAGTACATGCGATCCATATCTTTAGAAATTTTTTCAGGAGGTTGTCCCGTATTCTTAGAGAGAATTGACAGGATCATTTGCTTGTTGGTGAGCACCTCTTGTGCTTGGATTTGAATGTCTGTTGCTTGACCGTAACCAGTGCGGCGTTTTGCCTGGTGCAAGACAATTGACCCATTGGGGAGACTTGCACGGTAACCCTTGGTTCCTGCAGATAGGATCATAGCTGCCGTACCCATTGCCTGACCAATACAGATGGTGTGGACGGGTGGCTTAATGTAGTTCAGGGTATCGCAAATAGCAAATGCTTCCGTTTCAGCACCAATTGCATCTCCGGTGTACCAAGAAGTACCCGTAGAGTTGATGTAAATATAAATTGGCTTTTCCGGATCGTCGTACTGTAGGTAGAGAAGCTGAGCAATGATCAGTTCCGTTACGTCTACTCCCAGTTGCTGTTTATACTCATCCGGTGAAACCAAAGGCAGTCCCAAGTAAATGATCCGTTCCTTCAACATGAGCGAAGGTAAATCGGGTGGCGGAGATCGGTAGAAGCTGTCGCCATAATATGGGGCTTGAACAGCCTTGATGGGGGAGGTTTCCATAGCAACTGTTGCTCAATTAATTCCGTTAACTGTACTACATCCTAGCGCGATGCTAGCTCTATTGGGGGTGTGGATTTCTCTCTAGGGGATTAGGGCATGGGGACAAGGGAGACAAGGGGGACAAGGGAGACAAGGGGAAAGTACTCATAACTTAATCTTTAATTCCCAATCGCCAGTCCCCAGTTCTAAGTCCCTAATAACTTATGAAGCGATTGTTAAAGTTCTTGTCACAAAGATTTTCCGAAGAACAGAAATGGCGGTTTGAAGTTATCTATAAATAAGTATAACCCGTGTGAAACGTTTGGGGGATTATGAAGGTTAGCTTGCAGCCAGCTCTCAATGATGGCAATTTAGATGCAAATCAATCTAATAGTCAACGTCAGTTGGCAATTTCCATTTCTGCAAAGCCAGAAATGATGGATCGTAACGTCCCTCTGAATTTATGCCTGATTCTCGACCACAGTGGTTCTATGAGTGGACGACCACTGGAAATTGTCAAAAAAGCAGCAATCCGCTTAGTTGACAGACTCAGTCCTGGCGATCGCCTCAGTGTTGTTGTTTTCGATCACCGCGCCAAAGTTCTAGTTTCCAATCAATTACTGGAAAATCCAGAACGTGTTAAGCAACAAATTAACCGTCTTGCTGCTGATGGCGGAACTGCAATTGATGAGGGGTTGCGTTTGGGTATAGAGGAACTGGCAAAAGGAAAAAAAGAAACTATTTCCCAAGCCTTCTTGTTAACTGACGGTGAAAACGAACACGGTGACAACAACCGTTGTTTAAAATTTGCCCAATTGGCTGCAGGCTATAGTTTAACTTTGAACACCTTAGGATTCGGTGATAATTGGAACCAAGATGTTCTGGAAAAAATTGCTGATGCTGGTGGTGGAACTTTATCTTACATCCAGCAACCGGAACAGGTCGTAGATGAGTTTGGTCGTTTGTTTACCCGCATTCAAACTGTGGGATTGACCAATGCTTACTTGCTTTTCTCACTCGTACCTAATGTGCGTCTTGCAGAACTAAAACCTGTCGCCCAAGTCGCCCCAGACACCATTGAATTGCCAGTACAACTGGAAATGGATGGACGGTTTTCCGTGCGTTTGGGCGATTTGATGAAGGATTCAGAGCGCGTTGTGCTAGCAAATATTTATTTGGGACAGTTACCAGAAGGTAGGCAAACCATCGCTAAAGTTCAGGTTCGCTACGACGATCCAGCTCAGGACAAAACAGGATTGCTCTCAGAAACAATTCCTGTTGAGGCAAATATTGTTCGTTCCTACCAACCGGCTGCTGATGCTCAAGTACAGCAACATATTTTGGCACTTGCTAAGTATCGACAAACACAACTTGCAGAGGCAAAATTGCAACAAGGCGATCGCGCTGGCGCTGCTACGATGTTGCAAACTGCTGCTAAAACTGCCCTGCAAATGGGCGATACTGGCGCTGCGACTGTCTTGCAAACCTCTGCTACTCGCCTGCAAGCAGGAGAAGAGTTATCAGAGAGCGATCGTAAGAAAACCCGGATTGTTTCTAAGACTGTTTTGCAAGATTCTTAGTTTGTGGGTAGGGGAGTTTGCGGTTTAAAATCCTTGAAAGTTGTATCGACCTCTTTCCCAGGCTCCACCTGGGAAAGCCTAGCCTCTTCTCTAACCCCAAAAATTATGAAAACAACTGGAATTCATCATGTGGCAATTATCTGTTCGGATTACGAGCGCTCCAAAAAGTTTTATGTAGAAGTTTTAGGTTTTTCTATTATTAAAGAAACCTTTCGGACTCATAGAAATTCTTATAAGTTAGATTTACGAGTTGGAGAACACGACCAGATCGAGCTATTTTCGTTTCCATCACCCCCCAAAAGAACCAGTACTCCCGAAGCTTGTGGTTTAAGACATTTAGCTTTTCAAGTAGATAATATTGAACAAACTGTTAGTGATTTAATCTCTCAAGGAATAGAAGTAGAAGACATCAGAATTGATGAAATAACGGGCAAAAAGTTTACTTTTTTCAAAGACCCCGATGATTTGCCCTTAGAAATTTATGAAAATGAGTAGGTTGGATCGAGGAACGAAACCCAACAATAAGGATTCAATGTTAGATTCTAAATCCATTGACGCGCTATAACGTTACTACAAAGCAAAACCAACGTGCTAGCTATTATTTAGGGCAAAAATTAGAGGAAGTCTAACACTTGTGCGTCTAAGCTCTTTATACCTGAGAAATTCGGCAGAATTTTCTTCATACAAACTAGCGATCGCCTTAAATATTTTCCGTCCGGGTTGAGAATTAGCTTCTAAAACAAGAGGTCCTCGATCCAAAGTCAATAAAATATCAAAACCAACTTCAGCAAAATTACCAAATTTTGCATGAAGTTTGTAGGAGCATTCCAAACACATATCTGTTATCCTAACAATTTCTGAATCAATACTCTTACCGTAATATTTTTGATAAAATTCCCTCAATTCGTAAATCGACAGGGCTTTGCCATCACCATTTATATTTGTAATCCAAGAATTTTTGCTACCAATTCTTACCCCCATACCTGTTACTTGATAATTTGCATTGCCAGAGTTTTGAACAATTACTCTGACATCAAAATGAGAATTCTCTAACTCAACCACCTTTGCTTTTGGCTGGAGCAAACAAGAGGTTGAATTGAATTGTGTTTTCAGCGTTTCTAATAAGTGTTTTCTTTGAATCACCCTACAACTTTCGGTCATTAAATATAATGATTCTTGATTGTCTTGGCTCTGCTTAACAATAGCAATATCCTTTCCTCCATGACCCTTAATAGGCTTTATGTATATACAGTTACTGTATGTTAAAAAACTGTCTACCACTTCTTCAGAAGCATCTTTGATAAGAACAGATTGAATTGTAGGAATATTGTTTTCCAGTAAAAAATTATAAAATTTAAATTTATCTTGTAGTAAAAAAACTAGCTCGAAAGGAATTAATAAATTAAAATTATTTTGTCTTAAAAAGTATTGAAAATCACCAATAAATTTTTTCTCATTAGCCTGAGAAATAAATCTATAATAGAGAAGATTGGGGATAATTTGTCTGTTAGCAACCCAAGCACCGTCACAAAAGCGATACCCGTTAATTTCCAATCTTCCTGGCTGCCAAGCCAAGGGAGAAAATACTACCAATTCGATTGCAAGATTCTGAGCTTCTATTGCCATCTCTTGCAAGAAAGGGGTTCTTGCTCCAAAAAGAGCAGTATTTCCATGGTACTCTCTAGCTATAACACCAATTGTTTTTTTCATAATTTAGATAAAGACTGAAACCAAAAATATTTGGTTCAATTTTTCTTCTTTGCTTTCCACGTTCCTCCATAGACGTAAAATGGGTTATCTTGACTTACTTTTTCCCAACAATGAGAACAAACAAAAACCCATTGTCCATCCTCTTCATATTTCACCCGATAAAGAACCGATGCGGTTAATCCACATCGGCTGCAAAGTTTAACTCTAATTCTTGTCATCTTGATGTCATGCGATCGCAGAAGCTTGTGGTTTGGCAAAAATCATCCTTCCTGCAGAAGTTTGCAAAGCACTTGTGACAACTACCCGGATTTCGCCTCCTACATAACCGCTTCCTTCTTCAACCACAACCATTGTGCCATCATCAAGATAGCCAATGCCTTGGCTTGGTTCTTTCCCTTCTTTAAGTACCTTAATGTCAATATTATCACCAGGTAAGTAAGTGGGACGAACTGCGTTCACTAAGTCATTCACATTGAGTACCGGAACTTTCTGTACGCTAGCCACTTTTGATAAGTTGTAATCATTAGTCAGTAACGTACCGTTAATTTCTTGAGCAAATCGAACTAACTTCGCATCAACAGTTGTAATGTCTTCATAATCAGTGAGGTTAATTACGATGCGCTCTGGGTAAGTCCCTTTGATTCTGTTAAGAATTTCCAGTCCCCGTCTTCCCCTGACTCGCTTTTGGTCTTTACTCGCATCAGCGACTTGCTGCAATTCTTGCAGGACAAACTGGGGTACGAGCAACTGTCCTTCTAAAAACCCAGTTTCCAGCAGTGATTCAATACGACCGTCTATAATACAGCTAGTATCTAAAACTTTAGTACTGGCTGGTTTCAAAGTCCCTTCCGCAATCATTGTCTCTACGGTATTGGGACTGATTAGGCGCAACAGCCCCCGTCCGTGGGAGTCCGCTAAATTCATGCCCGTATATGACAGAACTATACTACCTACAACAGCGACCAAAGGTTTAATAAAGCTAAAATCCGCTGGAATTGGTAGTAAAAACAACGGAGCAAGCATCAAGTTAGCTATCAGAAGCCCGACAACCAAGCCAATGGCACGAGTTAGAATTACATCAAATGGTAATTCCCGGACTTGTGTTTCCAAGCGTCGGTATCCTGTCTGGAACCTTAATCCTACTGCACCGCCAATGATAGCAGTGAAAGCAGCAAAGACTAAGCGTAAAGCTTCTTGGTTGCTAACATTAGCCAGAACTCCTCTTGGGAAGAGGTCTATACTGTAGTAACCTATGCCCGTTGCTGCCAGGACAAATGAGAAAATAATAATTGCATCAACCATGATTGTGTTGTTTTCCTGGAACTGTGTTAACCGAGCAAATAAGGTATTTTTTATTTCCTCGGTAAGATAGATTTAGACATAAGCATAAAGTGTGAAGTATGACGTATAAAGTGAAATCCCTTTATGAATTTATCCAGGAGATTGTCCCCCTTCTAGAATGTGTATAAAATTTTTTCATCCTTTATCCCTCATCCTTCATACTTTCTAAGAGTTTTGTCTGACAAGATATGCACTCATTATAACCAAAGAGTTTTATGCTTTATCTTTTTCATCTTTTTGTTGTAAAACGATAAAAAAATCCAAAAAACAGAGTAATTTTCATTATTTGTAACCCTTCGATTAATAATTTAAATCTTTATTAAAATGGATTATCCAGTCAACGCGATCGGCTCTCCTTCCTCTGCTTATGTTCACATTCCCTTCTGCAGGCGGCGATGCTTCTACTGCGATTTTCCCGTATCAGTGGTCGGAGATCGCTTGCGGGGTGAAACATCGGGCACTATTTCTCAGTACGTTAGCGCTTTGTGTCATGAAATCACCATCACACCTACTTTCTGTCAACCATTGCAAACAATTTTTTTTGGTGGCGGTACTCCCTCCCTTCTCTCTATAGAACAGTTAGAAACAATATTGACGGCGTTAGATAAACAGTTTGGTATATCGCCTGATGCAGAAATTTCCATGGAAATGGACCCAGGCACTTTTGACTTAGCCCATATACAAGGCTACCGTGCAGCAGGCACAAACCGGATCAGTTTGGGCGTGCAAGCTTTTCAGGATGATTTATTGAAAGCGAGTGGGCGATCGCACGCCGTCTCAGACATTTTCGCAGCCGTGGATTTAATCCGACTAGTCGCGGTTCCCGAATTCAGCATAGATTTAATATCGGGATTGCCGCATCAAACTTTAGATAGGTGGGAAGAATCTTTAGAAAAAGCGATCGCCCTATCACCCACGCATATATCTATTTATGACTTGACAATTGAGCCACAAACTCCTTTTGGGCGGTATTACAAACCTGGGGATCGACCTTTACCAACAGATGAAACAACAGTGGAAATGTATCGCATAGCACAGAAATTTTTAAAAAATTCAGGTTACGAACATTATGAAATTTCTAACTACGCCCGACCGGGACATCAATGCCGCCACAATCGAGTTTACTGGGAGAACCGCCCTTATTATGGCTTTGGGATGGGTGCAGCAAGTTATATTGGTGGAAAACGCTTCAACCGCCCTCGTACCACCAAGGAATATTATGGGTGGGTGCAAAATGGAGCGATTGTAGATTGTGATGTGACACCACCAGATGAAATTTTATTAGAAACTTTAATGTTAGGGTTGAGGTTGGCAGAAGGAGTCAGCTTAGCTGCTTTGGCAGAACGTTTCGGCAAAGACAAGGTAAAAGAGATAGAGCAGCGTTGTGCAACTTATTATGAGAAAGGTTGGGTAGAAGTTGTCGGTGGAAGGTTGCGACTCACCGACCCAGAAGGTTTTTTATTCTCTAATGTAGTCTTAGCAGAATTATTCAGGGGGTAGGGAGTAGCAATTAGCAATTAGCCATTAGCCATTAGCCCTATCTCTTTACGGAGACGCTATGTGCAAGGCACACGCTTCGCGAACGCGAACGGGTTCGCCAGTTCCCAGGGCGCGGGAAACCCGCCTACAGGACTGGACTTACCATTAGCCATTAGCAATTAGCGCGTTGATAACTCATAGACCTATGTCAAAATGAAAGTGATACAGTCAAGTCGGAAGGATTGACTCCAAGCAATGGCAGAAGAAACCAATCACAATCAAGCAGGAGAAGTTGCTCCCAGCACTGTCGATAAGCAAGCCCCCAGTGTCGCTGAAGAAAACGCTCCCAGCACTGATTCACCTGAAGCGACCAGCATTCCAACTGCCAACGCTCCAGACCCCAAAACGGCAAACCCAGAAACTAATCCCAATGCGGCAAAATCCAAAACTGCGCCACCCAAACGGGAAAAGCCAGCGGATAAAGCTGCAGGGGATGCTGAGGAAAAACCTGCCGCAGCTGCTAAGGCTGGGGCAAAAAAAGAGAAAGCACCTGGTGTTGAAGATAAGCCCTTTGTAGAGTTTATACAGCAAGACTACTTGCCGGCTTTACAAAAAGCGATCGCAAAAGAAGGGGTACAAGATTTACAATTATCTTTTGCCAAACAGAAGCTTCCCATCATTGGCTATGAAAAAGCTGAAGACTGTTGGCAAATAGCAGGTAGTTGGCAAAACGGGCTGCGCCAGTTTAACCTATATTTTCCTGAAGAAGACATTCAAGGGAAAAAAGCTTTTTCCTGTCATGAAGGGAAAAAGCCCAGTACTCTTGAATCTTTTCTTATAGACGAGCGCAAAATCACACTCGATCTTTTAGTGTTTGGTATTGTGCAGCGTTTGAACGGTCAAAAGTGGTTGGGAAGAAACTAGCCAAGCTCGTGAAAGTGGTAGGTAACAGCTCCTGTAATGGGGTCGTTATCTACTGCTACATAACCAGATTTCAGCATTTCCTTGAGCGTTGCTTCCACTTCCGTAAAGCCAGCCCCCGTTTCCATGACTCCTTGAGTCACAGTGAGTCTGCCATTTCTTTTTTCCGCCACTTTCAGCAGTTGTATCATCAGTTTTTCTTGAGGCGATTTGTAAACTTGAGTTGTTGCAGGCGGTTGATTTAAAGGTACGCCAAAGGGAGACACCCCTGCTTTTAGCCTGAGTTTCATTTCGTGCTCGTTAACCATGTTAGGGATGAGAAACAAATCAACAACTTGTCCGACCCCCAGCAAACCAAAAGTACACATCCATAACATACCTGTTCCGACCTTGCCGTTGTATAAACGGTGCAACCCACTAAGCAGACCAAAAAATCCAATTACATTTAAGATGTAAGAGACAAGAAGACGATCTTGATGTTCTTTGTTTGTGTTATTAGTTTCCGCATTCATCCCGTGCCAACCCCTCAGATTCGTGCTTGTTTTTCCAGACGGCTTTCCCATACTGTTTTGTTTCAAACCATGGTAGGTAGCGATTCAAAAATCATGCATTCAAAAAATCAGTAAGAGAAATTTCATAAGTGTGACATTTTATATAGAGAAATTTAGTTCAATTTTTACAGACCTCTTTTTCTCCGTGCAACTTTACAGTTCATTATAAAGATTCATAATTCTAATAACATTCCCATAAACAACACAAACACGATTTGTTCATCAGTCCTAAATGATTTACAAACACCTGTTCCTTGTCTCCCCTGTCCCCCTTGTGCGGCTCTTAAATAGGATTTTATATCTCTAGGATAGTTCGGAAAAATGCAATTGCACTTCACCCACTAGGATCGTTAGTTGAAGTATTGTTGCAAGTCTTAACGTTTTAGGCGTCTGTTATTACCCCTAGCCTTGGTAGACTGAACTATACAAATAAAATACTGTCTTCTGTCAATGTTCGCGAGCGCATTGCTTATGGCTTTGACGGAAACCACGGAATAATAAGACATTCATGGCAATCAGGACATGGTAGATTCCCTAAAAAAACCAGGCTTTGAAGAAATACGGCCAGGGATTAAAGTCCCAGCGAAGGAAACCCTGCTGACACCCCGATTCTACACAACTGACTTCGATGAGATGGCACGGATGGACATTTCCGTCAACGAAGATGAGTTGCAAGCCATCCTAGAAGAGTTTCGTGCGGACTACAACCGCCATCACTTTGTTCGGGATTCCGAGTTTGAACAATCCTGGGATCGTATTGATGGGGAAACTCGTCGGTTGTTCGTTGAATTTTTGGAACGTTCCTGTACGGCAGAATTTTCCGGATTTTTGTTGTACAAAGAACTCGGTCGTCGTTTAAAGGATAAAAGCCCCGTTCTAGCAGAGTGCTTTAATCTCATGTCTCGGGATGAAGCACGTCACGCTGGGTTCCTTAACAAAGCACTCTCAGATTTTAATCTGTCGCTAGATTTAGGGTTTTTAACAAAGAGCCGCAAGTACACTTTCTTTAAACCAAAATTTATCTTCTACGCAACCTATCTTTCAGAAAAGATTGGTTATTGGCGGTATATCACTATTTACCGCCACTTAGAAGCACACCCAGAAGACCGGATTTATCCAATTTTCCGTTGGTTCGAGAACTGGTGTCAGGATGAAAATCGCCACGGTGATTTCTTTGATGCCATTATGAAATCTCAGCCACAAATGCTGAACGATTGGAAAGCACGGTTGTGGTGTCGGTTCTTCCTGCTGTCAGTCTTTGCCACTATGTATCTCAATGACGTGCAACGCAAAGACTTTTATGCCTCAATTGGTTTAGATGCACGGGAATATGATAAGTACGTCATTGAAAAAACCAATGAAACAGCAGGGCGAGTCTTCCCCGTTATGCTAGATATTGAGCGTCCGGAGTTCTACGAGCGTTTGGAAGTTTGTGTCAAGAACAACGAGAAGTTGACTGCGATCGCGAACTCCAATACTCCAAAATTCCTGCAATTCTTCCAGAAGCTACCCTACTACATCTCCAATGCTTGGCAAGTAGTGCAGTTGTACTTCATCAAACCAATTGATGCTGAAGCAACTCGATATGTTGTGCGGTAGATACAGTCCATAAAATAGAGAGACGTTATATATAACGTCTCTCTATTTTATTTATGCTATCAATAGATTCTAGAGAATTTTTCTGTTGAATTGGGCAATTGTTTAATTAGAAAACGGTTTCCTATTTTTCCTGTCGCGATGCATTTTTCTGGCTTCTGATTTTTCTTTTGCCTTGCTCAAACCAACCGCTACAAGATAGGTCATTTCTGCTGCCATTTGATACGCTGAGTGAATATTGGCTTTTTCTTGCTCGCTCATGAGAACCTCGCAAAGATTAGGGAAATCCGGGACGACTAATTCAGAAACAAAGATGATACTTAAGATTTGCAGTCCGAATTCCTTGTTATTCGTTCGTCTTTCGTTACAAAATAAGAATATAGTGAAGAGAGATTGCCAGACTTCATCCAATTGGGTCACCCGATCGGGTGATAGAGAGCAATTATAAAATATTAATTAGGTTTAAAGCCTAAGGCGTAGGAACTGCTTGCAATTTTGCAGCAAAACCCTCAAGAGAATCCTCAGACCTTGATAAAAAACTAAAAGCACCCAGAGAAAACTCTGAGTGCGAAAGCTTGAGGTTGAATCTCGTGATGTTTTTACTTTAATTTATTCATTAGACTTTGACGGTTAGAAAATGTCATAAAAAGTCTTTTGTTTTTCTAAAAATTTTTACTCAAAAAATAAGTTTAAGTCAGACTTTTTCATACCAAAATCTTAAATTTCAAATCCAAAATAGTCTTATCTTTAAGTTTTGTGAAAAAATAGCGGATTTGCCTGAAAATATATGCAACCTATTAAGGGAGTTTGCAAAAAGTCATTTTAATTACCAGTAATTAATTAACGTGTAGCAAAATTGTTATTCGGTCACTGCTGTTTCTTTGACAAACGGAATGTCCAAAAAAAGTAAGCATAACCTGTTTTTGAGCCTTTTTACAAAAGTGGGGACACTAGGCTTGTGTACGTACTCATTCGGTACAAATTATGCTATTGCTCAAGAACTCAAGCTAGTGCCAGACAACACCTTAGGTACTGAAAGTTCTACAGTTACGGAAATAGACTCCCAAACCTATAAAATTGAGGGTGGAGCAACTCGCGGAGTTAACCTATTTCACAGCTTTTCACAATTTCATGTTGGTGAAGGACAACAAGTCTACTTCGCCAACCCATCCGGTATTGAGAACATTTTGAGCCGAGTTACGGGAATTGACCCTTCCAAAATTTTTGGGAAGCTTGGTGTTGAGGGTAATGCCAATTTGTTTTTGATGAACCCTAACGGAATTATTTTTGGGAAAAATGCCAGCTTAGATGTGAGAGGTTCATTTGTTGCAACAACAGCTAATGCCATTGAGTTTGGCGATCGCGGTTTTTTCAGTGCTTCAAATCCCAATACTCCCCCGTTACTGACCATCAATCCATCAGCCTTTCTATTCAATCAAATAAATCCTAAACCAATAGTTGTCGATCGCTCCGTCGGACCGATCCCAGTCACAATTTCCTCTCAGGACATTTCCTCTCAGGACATTTCCTCTCAGGACGCTCCTGAATTAATTACAATATTTTCTGCAATTGCACCACTCTCATCAACCGATCCATTAGATTTTTCTCCAGTAACAACACCAGAAGTACTGAGAGAAGTACCACCTGTAGCCGAACAACCCGTTGCACCGCCACCCGTTGCACCACCCATCGTACCACTACCAAAAAGACCTGAATCAAATTCAACTGGTTTGCGTGTTGGAGACGGTAAGAGTTTGTTATTCGTTGCTGGAAGTATTATTCTCGATGGTGGCTCTCTCAGCGCTCCTGGTGGAAGAGTGGAGTTGGGAGGATTGGCAGAAGCAGGAACGGTGGGGTTAAACATGAGCGGCGACCAGCTCAGTTTAAGTTTTCCAAAAAGTGTTGCCCTAGCTAATGTATCTCTCAGCAATTTCTCGGCTATAGATGTACGTGCATCCAATGGGGGTAGTATTGCCATCAACGCTCACTCCCTAAAAATATCAGATAGCCGTCTCAATGCTGGTATCGGGCAAGGGCTGGGGACAAACAGCAGCAAAGCGGGGGATATTGTACTTAATGCTACAGGTGATACTGAGATGTCTAGAAGTTCCGTCTCCAATGCAGTGGAATCTGAAGCAGTTGGTAATAGTGGTAGTATTCTCATCAAAGCAAGATCCTTAAGCCTCAGCAATAATACTGAAGTCGTTGCCAGTACATTTGGACAAGGAAATGCAGGAAATATCTATATTTGGGTAGATGACTTCATCTCGATTGTTAATTCAAACAAAGAATTTCCAGATGTGCCTTTTTCCTTTATGGAAGACGATTCTTCAGCACCCACTGAAGTTGCGATCGCAAGACTTGACAGTAGTACTGGTCTCTTTAGCACGGTAGAAAAGGGCGCTGTTGGTAATGCAGGTGATATTGAAATTTATTCGCGCACTCTTTCTTTGTCTGATGGAGCGGAAATTCAATCTCTCACCCGTGGAAATGGCAAAGCAGGAAATATTCGCGTTAATGCTTCAGAATCCGTAAATCTTTCTGGTTTTTCTCCAAAAGGATTTTCCAGTGGGTTGATAAGTTCCACCGAGCAAGGCGCAACCGACTCGGGAGGTGATGTTACTGTAACTACTGGCACCTTACGCATATCTAATGGAGCAGTTCTGAGTGCTAGAACGAGAAGTGGCAAAAATGGCGGTAATATCACTGTTAACACCAACACTCTTCAGTTAACAGACGGCGGACAAATTTTAACTAGTAGTTTTAGTAGTGGCAGTGCAGGTAACATAACTGTTAATGCCACCGATAGCGTCCATATCTCTGGAAGCGATGGCACTTTCAGTGCTCGACGCGAACAATTTGGTGGTGAGACAGTTGATAATGATGGCTCTAATAGCGGATTATTTGCTCGTGTGCGAGGCGATGAAACTGCCAATGCAGGCAAAATTGAAGTGAATGCTCGCTCTATCGAGCTTAACAATCAAGGCACTATTTCAACAGAAACAACCTCAGGCGAAGGTGGAAATATCAAACTCACAGCCAGAAGTATTTTATTACGTAATAGCAGCATAACTGCTACTGCAGGAACTGCTCAAGCTGAGGGGAATGGAGGCAATATCAATATTGACTCGGAGATATTAGTCTCTTTAGAGAACAGTTACATTACAGCTAATGCAGCTAAAGGGAGAGGAGGTAACATAACCATCAATACTCGGGGAATTTTGCTATCTCCTGATAGTGATATTACTGCCAGTTCTGAATTTGGCATAGATGGTGTTGTTGAAATTAACACTCCAGACATCGATCCCAATCGCGGGTTAACCAAACTACCACAAGCACCACCAACGGATACTCAAGTAGCCCAAGCTTGTCAGGATGATACAGATACACAACAGAGTGAATTTGTGATTACAGGACGTGGAGGAATTGCACCCAGCCCTTACCAAATGTTAGCAGCTGATAATGTGCAGGTGGGGTGGGTATCACTTTCAAACCCGGAGATAAATGTACTTTCTACTCAAAAACCAAGAAATACGCATCAATTGAAAATTCAAAATTCAAAATTCAAAAGTGAAAATGTCTCCCTGTCTCCCAGTCAAATTGTCGAAGCTCAAGGATGGGTTGTGGATAAGAATGGTGAAGTCACTCTCATTGCTCAACCACCCAAGGTAAATCCTCACAGTCCATGGCAAAACACTGCTTCGTGTCACTCGTAAAAGCCGTTTCTTTGCTTCTGTTTGCCTTGTGTCTCCTCTGTTTGTCCAGCCAGTTGGGAATTACCATCTTAAATACTGCTGAGGGTGCAACAACTCATCCAACCAATTTTCAACTTGCAAGCGCAAGCGGAAGCTCGGTTCTCCTTTTTTGGAACCATAAGAAGGTAGGTAAGTTAAAGCACGACGGTAATCAGCGATCGCACAATTCCAATCGCCCCAGAGATGATATGTTCTGCCTCTCTCTGCTATGATGTGTCCCTCTAAGTCACCAAAAAGTAGAGCCGCCTCAAAATCTTCTATTGCTTCCTCATATTGCCCCAAGTCTCGGAAAGTAATACCTCGGTTAATCCATGCTCTCACGTGACCCGGATTCAAATCCAACGCCCGGTCGTAATCTTCGAGTGCTGCTTCTAATTTTCCGGTAGCAGCATAATAATTGGCTCGGTTATTGTAAGCGCTTACCAATTTAGGATTGAGTTCTAGAGCTGTATTGTAATCACAAAGAGCTTTTTCCGTTTCACCGCTTTGATAATAAATCAGCCCTCTGTTGTTGTAATCTACAGCATTGAGGGGATGGCGAGCAATCAATTGATTCAACAACTCAATTGCTGCGACGTACTGTCCTTGTTGAGCCATTGTCAGAGCACGAGAGCGCAAGTAGCTATCTCCTACAGAGGATTCGTCTCTACCGTTAGCCTCTTGCTCTCGCGATGCATTTCTATTTAGTGCAAATGGGTGGAGGTGATTTTGCTGGTCACCAGAAGCTAAAAATGAGTGACTGTTCATAGTTTCCTGCCTGAGCTGCTTGCTCGTGTGAGATCAACTTATAGGTTTCACCGTGCTTGTGGTTTTGCCCCTGTGTCACTTGTTAAGGTGTCTGTAAGTACTTGGGCGCAAGCATCCAAGCCGGACTTGAGTTGTCCTAACAAGTGAGAATTTATGCTTAGAGGAGCCATATGGCTCTTGGGGTTCTTTACCAAATTGAGGCACCTTACATAATTGATGCTTCAATCTATTAATGGATACTTCATCCCCAAGTTCAATTCCAGATACAGCAGTTATCAATCCCCTAGATTATTCAAGTAGAGGGAGCTGCAACTTGATAAAATGACCAAAGGAGTTAGAGTTTAGGGATTAGGGTTAGAGCTTAAAGGTTGAAATTAACCAATCCCCAGTCCCCAGTCCCCGATTCCCAGTCCTCAGTTCCCCGTTTCCCAATTCCTTTCTTGTAGTGCAAGTGCTTTGATAGTACAGAGGTCTGACTTATAAAGAATGAGTAGGATTGCGGAAATTACTAAGGACTCATTAATCAGAACTCCGGGCTTTCACATAAAATTCGGTAGTTCTGCACCTGAAAAGCTTGAATTCAACCTTATTGTAGACTTTGTAAAGTTTTGAAAAAATTTGTTATGACAACAGTAATTTCCTATTCCAATGCACCTGACCTTACGGCGGATGACTATATTGTCATCGGTTTAGCAACCTGTTTTGTAAAAGAAGACGGAGAAGTGAATCAAGTCGATATTATAGAACCAATTCCCTCTGCTTCCCTAGAAACGCTCTTTAAAGGTACCAGTACCTCATATAAGCTTGCTTATGCTACCACTTTAGGTAGCTTAATGGACGGAGATCATCTCAAAATTCCCTCTGAATTTCCGGAATCTGCCCAATTCGGTCATGATTTTATGGAACGGGCAATAGCAGCTGCTCGTACCTACAAGCGTCGCGAAGTAGCAAAAACTCTGATTCCTTTAGGTACAACCTATACCGATTTCAAATATTCTATTGAACGAAAAAGAGTATTAAATGTGACAAGGAATGTAACTAAAGAAGATAACATCAAACAACATCCCAACACCCATAAAGTCCTTTAAGGAATTAACAGTTATCAGTTATCATTATTTACTGTTAACTGATAGCTGATAACTGATAACTGATAAATGCTAAAACTATATGGCGGGGCAATGAGCCGTGCATCCATTGTTCAATGGTATCTAGAGGAACTTGAAGTTCCCTACGAGTTCGTGAAGCTTGATTTGCAAGCGGGTGAACAACGCAAACCGGAATTTTTAGCAATTAACCCAATAGGAAAAGTTCCTGCAATTGTAGATGGTGACTTGCAACTATGGGAATCGGGAGCAATTTTGCTTTACCTTGCCCAGAAGTATGGAAAAGTTGCACTTTCACTAGAAGAAAATGCCCAAGTCGCACAATGGGTATTATTTTCTAACGCTACATTAGCAACAGGCATTTTTACAGAAGCAAGCCGGGAAAAAGAAACGCCCCGGCTGCTAACTCCTCTTAATGAAATATTTGGACGGCAACCCTACTTGCTAGGTGATGAATTTACTGTTGCTGATGTTGCCGTAGGGTCAATTCTATCCTATGTCTCCTTCATGTTAAAGCTAGATCTCAGCCCCTATCCAGCAGTCTTAAATTACATCAAAAAAATTTCTGAGCGTCCGGCATTTCAAAAGACCATCGGAGCGCGAGGTTAGTAGGAGCGAAACCCAACAAATAGATGATTGTGTTGGGTTTATCTGATTGGGTTGGGTTGAGGAACGAAACCCAATTTATCGGTAATTTGTAAATTGCAGAGCAACTGGGAAATCTTCTTGCCGCAACCTTTGAATCACAGCTTGTAAATCATCTTTACTTTTAGCCGTAACGCGTACAGCATCTCCTTGAATCGATGCTTGTATTTTTTTGAACTCATCCCGAATTAGCTTGGAAATTTGCTTGGCATTTTCCTGACTGATACCCTTTTTTAGGGTAATTTCTTGACGCACGCGATTACCACTAGCAGAGTCAACTCTGCCAAAATCAAAGATTTTTTGTGAGAGGTTACGTTTAGCAGCTTTATCTCTCAATATGCCGTGTACTGCTTCCAATGTAAACTCACTATCAGTATTAACGGTAATCCTGTCTTCTCCTAATTCAACAGTTGTTTGAGTATCCTTAAGGTCGTAACGACCTTTAATCTCGCGCACAGTTTGATCGACTGCATTGACCAACTCTTGTCTGTCAAAGTCGCTAACGATATCAAAGGAAAAGGTAGAAGCCATAGGAAATTTTAAAATTGTTATTAATTAATGGTTAGTGGTTAGTGGTTAGTAGTTAGTGGTTAAAAATTATTAACTAGCAACAACTAACAACTAACAACCAGCCATTATTTGTGAGTTACTTCAATTATACTGAGGGCAATGAGAGTGGCAGAACCAAGAGCGCCAATAGCAAACATCAGCGATCGCAAAATGGGAACATTCAAAATATAAAAAGCTGAGTATAGCAATCTAGCTACAACAAAGGTGACTGCAGCTCCTGCTGCAACGGGAGAATTTACGCCCGTTACGTATGCCATTAATGCTGCTGCCGTGAATATCATAAATGCTTCAAACGAGTTTTGGTGCGCCCAAGTTGCTCGTTGAGCGTAGGGTGGTAGTTTATCAAACATAGCGCGAGGAGCAGATATGTCATATCCAACTTGTACGCGACCATAACTGACCACTAAAAATGGCACGTAAATCAGAACGGCAGCCGCCGCAATAGAGTACAAAAAAATAGTCATTTAGTTATCGGTCGTGAGTCATCAAGCGTTAGTCATGAGTCATCGGTCATTAGCCCAACACAAAGGACAAAAGACAAATGACACATGACTAATCGAAGTAGAATAGCGTCACCAGTTTTCTTTGTTCTTCTGCTTCCTTACAAGTTTGCAGCAGAGTTCTACTGTCGTGAAATGCAAAGCAGATGAGTTGCTGACAACGGGAGACAATCTCCTTGTTACATAAGTAACTTGCTTCTGCAAGAGACAGATGATTGTTGGTAGGATTTTCAACCAGATGCATCACCTGTTCTAGTTGCTGACGCGATTCTAAGGGTTGGCGTTCTAAGCTTTGAGGTAGAATCACCGTTAGCAAATTAGGATCAGCCCGCATTGCTCCCTTAATAGCAGCTGAATTAGTACCAGTAGCACCAGAAGTGATGATCCGATTGCCTGTTAAAACTAAGGCATAGCTCATCATCTCAATAAGATTCTGATGGGTAATCGGCACATGACGAGATCCCAGCAACGCGATTCTTTTTGAACCTGTTTGCTGGATTGTCGCCAGTTCTAGCGCTAATGTATCGACGTTAATAAGGTCTATTGACTGGCTCAAAGATGAACAAATAGTAGATTAAACGACCAAGATATTTTAGCAGACAAGGGGAGTTTTCGGTTGAATATCTAGTGGAATAGGGGGATGGAGATATGGGCTGACGGGGAGATAATTCTTCCATGTCCCCCATGTCCCCCATGTCCCCCATGTCCCAAATTCCTAATTCTCAATCAATACCCTATTGCAGTGCTGCTGCAGGATTGAAATCTAACAGGGAAAGCAAACGCCCGATGTCAAAATGCTCTGCCATAAAATGGCGAATACACTGAACTTTAATGGGCTCGTGAAGGCGCACATTACCAAAGGCGCTATTAATAATTTCCACAGTGGTAAGGGTATCCAAATCGACGGATAAAATTGGGATTTCTAATTCTTCAGCGCGGTTGAGAATGAAGGCCGGAGGTGGTAGCTGTCCGGTGAGAATAAGGCAATGGGTGGAAGTCTCTAAAGCAGCTTGTTGAATTTCCACACGATCGCCCCCTGTAACAACTGCCATATTCCGGCGCATGTTAAAATACTTTACGGCAGCATTGACATTCATCGCGCCGATTGCAAGGCTTTCTACCATTAAATCTAGGCGATCGCTACGACACAAAACTTCTGCGTTTAACTGGTGTGCCAGTTCGCGGACACTCACACTGCGTAATAATTCGCTTTTTGGCAACAGACCGAGAACGGGAATACCTTGTTGTTCCAAAAAAGAGCGCATGGTCGTGTTAACGACTGACAGTTGGTCTGTGGGTATATCGTTAATGACAACACCAATCAAGCGATCGCCAATCAGCTGCTTGGCGGAAATCAATGGTTCGACGGAAAGTAGAGACTTATAACGAGCTACTAACAGGACAGATGCATCTACAGCGTCTGCCACTTGTAGCAAAGACAAATTAAACAAAGTTCCTTCTTCTAAATTTCCCGGTCCTTCAAGTAACACCAAATCACCCAGTTGCATCTGTGAATATTGCTGCACCAAAGATTTTTGATAATCTGTTTTATCGAACCCTTGCAGGCACTTTTGCACAGTCATTTCATCTAAGCTCAGCATGGTAGGCGCAATCCGGTTTTCCGGTAAATTAAGGCTGGTTTTAATGAACTGAACATCTTCCTCAAGTAAACTGTCTGAGGATTTGTTCCAACAGGTCCCTAATGGTTTACCGTAAGCAATATCAAGCCCTTTTTGCTGTAGTTGATAAGATAAACCGAGAATTGTTGCAGATTTACCGCAGTAAGCCTCTGTAGATCCAATCAACAAATATTTAGTGGACTTTGGCACGTATGCACTCCTAGTTTCAAACGTTAATTAGCTTTCAGCACTCTTGCATATGCGAGTAGCGGAAACTCTACGCAAATGGCAGTCAGGTTAATTTTTGCTAAAAGCAGATGGCTAATTGCTGATGGCTTTTCACAACTTAGCTAGGTCTTCCTAATTTTAGGTCTAACTTTGCTATCTTTGATTAGTAACACTTTGCTAAAAACCTCGAAAAAAGAAGTGACGTTTTAAAAGTACCTTTATTGCATTCTGGCACATTCCCAGAGATACTGCTTGAAATAGGGGTTAGGAGGTTAAGGGCTTTTAATCTTCTATACGCAGCAACTTCCGGTAGAAGGTTTGGGAAAAATCTGTCGTGCGGTAGCGTTTATAGTTTTCTAAAAGCTCGATTAAAAAAACAATAAACTCAAAGCTTGCCATCATCACTTCGTAGCTGAGTTCGGCATTACCGTCAAACTGGACTCGACAGCGAGTTAAGTCTGAAGGCAAGGTAGCAACATTCCAAGTCGCAACAAAGGGAATATTGTCACTGCCTTCTATCTTGCGGTGACCTTCCAAAACACCCTTTTGGTAAAGACCAATTGCAAAAGGCAAGTAATTCCGCTTGTTATTACCTTGAATGTAAGGCAGGTAAACACTTGCTTGTTGCTGAGTGGCGGGCTGGAGTTGATCGATAGACATACTCTGAATATTCCTAATGTTAAATTGACAACTAGATATATTAACGGCTGACAATAGTATTCCCAAAAATCAGTGACCAGTCATCACCTGAGTGACAACCACGCGATTGCTAACCGGGATTGAGTATTAGGCTTTGCCCCCATTCCTCGCTTTCTACTACCAATCATCATTTTTTGCTAAGAAATATGACAATGTCGGGTACAATAGGTCTGCACTGGCTTTTATTGGAGCTGGGAAACACTCAGGCTTCTAAGGGTATTGTGTAAACCCCATAGCTGTTGAAAAATACCACCAATCTCAAGGTAAGCTCAAAGTATGTAGAGGTTGCACATTCTGGAGTAACCTGATTCCCAACTTCTTGATGGGTGTAAATAAATACTGTTGCTGAAACCAAGTTACCTATGCCAGCGAATTCCTGGCCCGAAAACGATCCTTATAACGAACTCGATCCGCTTAACTCCTCCGAAGATTTGAGCGGCGATTTGCGCTATTCAAACTTCTCCTTGCTTGCTGACCTATCAGTATCAGAAGAGTCAGTGGATGAAACATCGCCTTCTATGTCTCATCCATCCCGGTTTCGAGGTCGCAGACGCAAAGCTGCTCTAGTTTTAACGATAGTCTGGAGCGGTACGATCGCCCTGCATTTAGTTTCTTGGGGTACTTTGTTTGTTCTGGGATTAACAACAATCTTAGGCATTCATACCCTAGTAGCAGTATTTGCTAGACCCAAAAAACGTTTGGAAGAAATGCAAGGGGATTGGCCTGTAGTATCCGTTTTAGTGGCTGCTAAAAATGAAGAAGCGGTTATAGACCGATTAGTCAAAAACCTGTGTAGTTTAGAATATCCAGAAGAACGATACGAAGTCTGGATTATTGACGATAACAGTACGGACAAAACACCCCACGTACTGGCAACTTTAGCCCAAGAGTACGACCAACTCAAGGTTTTGCGGCGAGAACCAGATGCGGGGGGAGGAAAATCGGGTGCCTTAAATCAGGTTTTACCTCTGACTAAAGGAGAAATAGTGGCGGTGTTTGACGCGGATGCCCAAGTGTCGTCAGACCTACTACTGCGCGTCATACCTTTATTTGAAAAAGAAAATTTAGGTGCGGTACAGGTAAGAAAAGTTATTGCCAATGCTGCAGAGAATTTCTGGACAAAAGGTCAAGCAGCAGAAATGGCACTTGATGCCCACATGCAGCAGCAAAGAATTGCTACAGGTGGTATCGGGGAACTGCGTGGAAACGGTCAATTTGTTCGGCGAGAAGCCCTACTGAGTTGTGGCGGTTGGAATGAGGAAACAATCACCGATGACTTAGATTTGACGTTTCGCTTGCATCTTGATGACTGGGATATTGAATGTGTTTTCAACCCAACGGTAGAAGAAGAGGGTGTCACAAATGCGATCGCACTTTGGCATCAGCGCAATCGTTGGGCTGAAGGTGGATACCAACGGTATTTGGATTATTGGGATCTCATTCTCAGAAACCGTATGGGAACACGCAAAACCTGGGATTTATTGATGTATATGCTGTTACAGTACATATTACCTACAGCAGCAGTACCAGATTTATTGATGGCAATAGCAAGGCATCGTCCACCAATTTTAAGCCCCGTTACAGGCTTGACAGTCACGATGTCAATAACAGGGATGTTTGTAGGTTTAAGGCGCATACGCAAGGACAAGGAATTTAAAATTTCTACAACCCTTCTACTCATGCTTGAGACCCTACGCGGTACGTTGTATATGTTCCATTGGCTTGTGGTCATGAGTACTGCTACTGCCCGTATGTCAGTACGACCAAAGCGTTTGAAATGGGTAAAGACGGTACATCAGGGGAAGAGTTAATGGCTAATGGCTAATGGCTAATGGCTAATAGCTAATGGCTAATGGTTAATAGCTATTAGCCCTATCTCCTTACGGAGACGCTAAGCGCAAAGCGCACGCTCCGCGATGCCTTTGGGCTATGCCCGTAAGGGCTAGCCAGGGCGCGGGAAACCCGCCTATGGCAATGAGCGTGCCACGCTGCGCTATCAGCGCTGGTCTTACCATTAGCCATTAGCCATTAGCTATTAGCTATTAGCTAAAACTCATCATCAACTTCTGATTCATCATCCCACTGAGATAAAGGACCTAAATCGCGTAGTTCAGTATCATCTGTCAATCTAATGACTTCTCCATCAAAAAATTGAGCTAACCGTTGAGCGGCAATCGCTCCTTCATCTGTTTCCCAAGGTGTTATGGAAACTGGAGGTGGATTTGAGGCTTGGGGTGGAGGAATATTTTGCGCGGTTTTTGCATTTGTCACCGATTCCGTTTTTGGAGTCGGTGTTTTGTTTGGTTGAATGGTTTGGGAGGGTGGTGTATCTGGTGCAGTGGGTGTGGGAGGCTCAGGAGATGGGGAAGTGGGGGGTGATTTGTGACTGACAGGGGGAGGAGAAGATGCTGTTGGCTTTTTTGAAGAAGAGGAAGTTTGAGATGGGGTAGAAGTTGAGGACGTTGCTATTTCTATGTTGACCTGGATATCTGTGTTAAAAGTTACTTTAAAAGCATCTGAAATTTTAGGTTTATCTGCTTGTATTTTCTGATACCAAGCTTGTTTGATCGCAACGCGTGCTGAAGTTCCATCAAATTCTATGAGATGGCACATTTGACGCAATATCTCTCGTCTTGAAATAGGTTGAAGGTTCGCGAGGACTTGCTGCCACACTTGATTGATATCGTATTCTGTCTCTCCTACTGTTTGGGGTTCATGGGATGAGGTATGGGCAGATTGGGGGGTTGCGGGATTGGCTGATGGAGGGGGTGCGGGATTGGCTGATGGAGGGGGTGCGGGATTGGCTGCTGGAGGGGGTGCGGGATTGGCTGATGGGGTTGGGGTTATGATTCTAGCAGTGGGTGTATATCCTCTACCATTTTGCTGAGGTATTTGTTGCGTTCCAAGATTTGCTGAGGGTAACAATCCTAGTAATGTTACCTCTAACCACAAACGTGGTTGGGTAGTGTTTTTGAGTTGTACTTCAGTGGTTCGCAAGAGTTGCTGTGCTGCTAAGATTGTTCCTATTTCAAATTCTTGGGCAAAATCAATCAGTGCTTGCCACGTTTGAGGGGTACAAGTCACTAGATCTTCACGATTTGGTGCCGTTTTGGCAATCAATAAATCTCGGTAAAATGCGGCAAGGTTTTGCAGAACAATTAAGGGTTCTCGACCTCGATCTAGAATTTTACGTGTATAATCTAGAACTGCTTCGGGGTTGTTGGATGCGATCGCATTCAGTAAATACAATAAATCCCATTCGCTAACTGAACCAACTAAATCCCAAACTCGTTCGGGGGTAATTTCACCAGTTAACAAGCTTAACTGGTCGAGGAGGCTTTCGGCGTCCCGCAGCCCTCCTTGGGAAATTTGAGCTATCAACGTGACGGATTCTGGAGAAATATTAATTTTTTCTTGATAGGCGATGTGGTTCAAATGCTTTTCCATCGCCTCTAAATTGATTCTCCGAAAGTCAAATCGCTGACATCGGGAAATGATTGTTGGTAATACCCGTTGTGGATCGGTTGTTGCAAGGACAAAGACAACGTGTTTGGGTGGCTCTTCTAGTGTCTTCAGTAGCGCATTGAACGCTGCAGTACTGAGCATATGACACTCATCAATCGCATAAACTTTATAGCGGCACTGAACTGGGGCGAATTGTGCCTTTTCTATCATATCTCTGACATTTTCGACACCAGTGTTGCTGGCGGCGTCTATTTCAATGACATCTAAAGAATACCCTTTGGTGATTCCTTGACAAATATTGCAGACCCCACATGGCTCGGCTGTGGGTTTGTCAGTCTTAAGACAATTGAGAGATTTTGCCAAAATCCGGGCGCTGGAAGTTTTTCCAGTCCCTCTAGGTCCGGTAAATAAGTAAGCAGGGGCAATTTTAGCTGCACGAATGGCGTTGGTTAGGGTGGTGGTGATTGCTTCTTGCCCTACCAATTCAGCAAAACTCTTTGGGCGATACTTATGGTGCAGCGGTTCGTAGGACATGGATTTGCAATGTCTATGCCTTGTTTGTTAATACAGACGAGTAACACCCAATAGAGTTTGGGATGGACAAATTTATTTACAGCCTCACTGTATACCGCACTCTCGGTGGAGGTTGGTTCGTGAAGCCGTCACAACATTTTAAATGTATAAACTCAAGTTAGTACACAAAAGTTTTGCTTATAGTACAAGTATACCATATTGCTGTAAGACTGAAAAGAAAAAACCTGTAAATGTTTTTCATTGGACGATCGCAGCCATTAGGCAAATGGGCATTGAGTAAATCGAAGAGTGGTTATTAAATGAGATATCGTTATTAAACGAGTCAGCGTAAGGAGTTCAGCTAGTAAACGCGTAGCTGCTTTCTCTATACATCGCTACAATCTTAGGGTAACCACCAACACTTATGGGTGCGGGAGATGTTCAATCGGCTAGTTCAGTTCTTTAAAAAGTTATTTCAACGCTTATTTGGCGGGAAACACACACCAGCCGAAGTAGAGACTCATGCTCAAAAACAGCCACCTCCACCCCTGACAGATACAGATTTGGAATTTCTCTTTACTCAGCTACTAGAAGGTGTCCATCAAGCTCGAGGGCAAGCCTGGGCTCAAAAATGGCTGCATAATATTGAACACCGCGTTCCAACTGAGCGTTGGGTGGAGTGGTTACAACGCTTTGGTGAGAAATTGCTAGCATCACCTTCACCTAACAACGAGTTAGCTTCCCGAATGATACAACTAGGAGAGTCAGAAGTTGGAGCCGTTGGAGATCTTGCTTATGATATTGGAATGAATTTGTTAACGCGCAACTCTGGCGAGCCCATCTGGGAATATGACGGGCAGGATGCTGTTAGCCAAAATTCTGTAGAATCTACTCAAACCTCAACGGAAAATAAAGATGTGTCTGAAGATGGAGAAAATTTACCTGAAGGTGAATATCAAGCTGTTACGTTAGACCAACTGCTAGAAATGTTACAACAGGATGAAAATCTCCGCCAACAAATTGCCCAGCAATTAGGAACTCAAACAGACGATCCAGAGGTTATTATCCAAGAATTGTTAAATCAATTTCAGGCATCTGCTCAATCTAATACAAATCAAGCAGAAGCATAATTTCATACCACTCCTTCTAACAGAAACTCATGCACCATCAGACGAAGAGCAATTCCAGGGACATAAAAAAATAACACATTTGTTGCTTTCTTAACAAGAATTATGTCCTTTATGACGTAAGATTGTAAGTTCGTGGTATTGCTGTAACAAAAAAGTATTGAACTTCTAACACGTGAGTTCAGAACTAAGAAGGTAGAGGGCTGAAGCCGCAAAAGCTGGTAAAACAAGTTTTTCCAGATTTTTCAAGGGTAGTCTATTTATGTCATGCCATACTAGTACTGGTTAGTAGGCAAAAAAACACTAAAAATTATGGAATTTCAATGATTTTTTACTTAACTCAGAACTCTTTTAACACCGCTATAAGTTTATAATGAGAAACACCCAAGAGTCCCCGAAATGCTCAAGTGGCTGATAAGATGGTTTAACAAAATTTTCAAATATCCCTTTGGAAAAAAGCAGACTCGTTCTACTCAACCAAAAGGGGAAAGGACGGTACTGCAACCGCTACCCGAACTCACTAACGCGGATTTGGAATTTTTGTTTACCCAGCTTTTAGAAGGTGTCTATCAAGCAAGAGGACAGCAATGGGCAATCAAGTATCTCCAAAGGATGGAAAATCGGATTTCTCTTGAACGCTGGATAGATTGGTTGCTGGACTTTGGAGAGCGACTTTTAACCTCACCTGCACCAAACAATCAGCTCGCAGAACGGATGGTGCAACTAGGAGAACTTGGGATTGGCACAATTGGAGAGCTTTCCTACGATATTGGAATACGAGTATTAACACGTAATTTGGGCAATCCGTACTGGGATACAGATAGACAAAATACTGAAACCGCGATCGCAACAGCTCGTCTGACTCCTGTAGAAGAATTTGTACAAAATTCGCAAGAAGAACATTCAGATAGCAATTACACGGAATACACGGAAACAAAAACACCTGTAGATGCATCAAATTTGATACCGCGACAGCCAACAAGCAGTTCCAATGATTTAGTTTGGGAGTTCACAAGAGCAGATACAAAAATTACACCTACCAATTATGAACCTAGCCCTAATGCTGGAGAACAAGCATGGTTGGAGCAAAACCAACAAGCAGCTTCAATAGAGCAATCGGAAAATGAGCCTCTACAGCCAACTGTGGCGGGAACACTGGATGAGTTGTTGGTAAGGTTGGAGCAAAGTACGAATTTAGTACAGCAACTGGCTACCGATCTCGGAATTCAATCGACTGAACCATCAGTTAATACAAATTTAGCGAACGAACAATTGCATTTGGCAGAGGAAAGATCTCAAGCATTGTTCTACCAGGGTCTGGCTGCAGCCAAAGCGGGTAGTTTAGCAGAAGCAATTACATATTACAATAAGGCGATTGAAATTAACCCAACCTCCCATGAGTATTGGTTTAACAGGGGGTTGACACTTTTTTATCTAGAAAATTTTACTGAAGCGCTTGCATCTTACGATCGCGCAATCGCATTGAAACCCGACTTTTACAAATGCTGGTACTACCGAGGCGGAATTTTCGGTGAGATGGGACAATATGAGGATGCAATCGCCTGCTTCGACGAAGCTATAGAAATTAAGTTCGATTACCCAGAAGCTTGGTCGAGCCGAGCTGCGGCATTACTCAAGTTAGGTTATCCAACAGAAGCTGTTGCTAGTTTCGATCGAGCTTTGGTGTTGCAACCAGAAGACCAGGAAAATTGGTATTATCGAGGAATTGCACTCGCTCATGGGGAACGAAGAAATGATGCGATCGCTTCTTACGATAGAGCTATAGAAATTCAACCAGATTTTTATGAAGCTTGGTACAACAGGGGTATAGAACTGTCTAATTTGGAGCGCTATGAAGATGCAGTTGCCAGTTTAGAGCAAGCAACCAATATTCAACCAGATTTTTATGATGCATGGTACGCCTTGGGAAGCGCGTTGGAAAAATTAGGGAAAAAAGAACAAGCAATAGCATCTTACGAGCGAGCGGCAGAACTACAACCCGGTGCATATGAAGTTTGGATTGATAAAGGAGTTGTCCTCGCAAGTCTGGGACACTGGGATGAAGCAATCTCCTCTTGGGAACAAGCCCTAGAAATTAAACCAGACTTTTACTTAGCTTGGTTTAACCGTGCTGTCGCTTTGGAAAACTTGGGACGCCGTGAAGATTCCATACCATCTTATGACAAAGCTGTAGAGATTAACCCGAGCTTTTATCTAGCTTGGTATAATCGCGCAGTCGCACTGTTTTATATAGGGAAATTTGAAGAAGCGATCGCCTCTTACGATCGCGCTTTAGAAATCAAAATTGATTATTGGGAGGCTTGGATTGGGCGTGGTGCTGCTGCAGGAAGTGCCGTTCATAATGACTCTCACACAATTCCAACTAATATAGCAGCAGCAAATCCTTCTTTGTACGCACGTGGATATGAAGGAAAATTAGCAAGTTATCAAGAAGGTCTGAAATACGTTTTGCCATCTACCCATGCTGAAGGTTGGGGTAGACTGTGTTTAGCACTGGGTAATGCTTATTATGAGAAAGGAAGGAGAGATACTGTACCCCGTCCTTATTGGCAACAAGCTATTACTGAGTACGATCTCTCCTTAAAAGCCTTAACAGCAGATGATTTTCCTCAATTGCATTTAGAGGTTGTGCAAAACATAGTTAAAACATACATAGGACTAGAACAACCATCTGAAGCACAAGAATTTAATCAATATGCCATAGCGTTATTACAAGAATATTTAAATGAACCGACTCGTTCTAATGAGAGTAAAAAAGATCTATGTCTTAGAAATATAGGTTTTTGGCAATTGGCAATTGATATAGCTATACAGTTTGGTGAAATTGCACAATCCTTAGAACTTGCAGAATACCATAAAAATGCTTGTATAACTTGGCTTCGTTCTGGTTGGAAAAATGAAATTCTTTCGCCTAGCTATCGTTCGATTCACGACCTTCTTAACCCAACAACTGCTATTATTTACTGGCATATTAGCCCTTGCACCCTGCGAACTTTTATCATCAAATATAAATCCCCAGAACCAATACCCGTTTTTACACCCGTACTTAATGTAGAAGCGACGGAAGAAAAACCTTTACCCGAAGCAATAAAACGTTTGGTTGAGTTCGAGGAGTGGTTGGAAGATTGGAATCAACACGAGCGGGAATATCGCAATCCAAATCCTGAAGCACAAAATGAAAGCCATCACTCTTGGCTAGCAAGTATGGAACAGAGATTGTTAAAGCTAAAAGGTATTTTAAACATCTCTGCAGTTATTAATGAGTTAGAAGACATTACCCATCTAATTCTCATTCCTCATCGCGATTTACACAGATTTCCCCTTCATGCTCTTTTTCAAATTTCTTCTCCTTTAGAAAAATCCCAACAACAAACACAAGCTAGTTTTACGCTGACATATTTGCCTAGCGTACAAGTAGGATTATCTTTGAAATCGCAACCTCTATGGCGAGTACAAAGTCTCCCACTTCTAAGTGTTGAAAATCCAGATAGTCCTAACAATTCTGCCCTGGCATTTGCCAAACTTGAATCGGAAGCGATCGCTCAAATGTTTCATCGCTGCAAACGCATTCAAGGTTTGCAAGCTACAAAAAAACAAGTAGAAAAAGTATTAACTGGTGATTACAACATATTTCATTTTACTGGATATGTCACCGATAATTTCAATCAGCCTCAAGAATCAGAATTCTTTTTAGCAGGTGAAGACAGATTAACGATAGAAGAAATTTGTCAAAAGAATATTGCAAAATATAATTTATTGACCCTTTCTACTTGTGAAATAGCAATCCCTGGGAATTCAACAATCTCAACTGAGTATGTGGGTTTAGTCAACACTTTGTTAAACCAAGGAGTTGATTATGTCGTCAGCACTCTTTGGAATGTAGAATCATCAGCCAGTGCTTTAGTGATGATCGAGTTTTATCGAAGGCTAATACGCGATCTACCAGTCGCAACGGCATTATTAGAAGCAACACAATGGCTTAGAAATGTGACAGCAGGGGAACTGAAAAAGTGGTATGAAGAAACACTGAATACGTTGGATAGAGAAGGAACCACAATTAGAGCTAATTTAGCAACAGAGTTATATAGAAGCAGTAAATTGCCACCTGAAAATAAGCTTTACGAGCACCCCTTCTACTGGGCTGCATTTACAATCTCAGGTAAGTTTTACTGATACTTAGGATCGATCTTCCTTGGCAATTAAAAATCATGGCAATTCTATTAGCTTACAGGGGCTGTAAAAATTTAAAAGCGATCGCATGAGCCTCAGCATCAGCAACCCCGAGGGTTTTGAGAATGACTTTAGCAATTTGTTCTGGGTAATCTGGCTCTGTCCGTCCTTCTAGAATGCTACGCATTGCCATCAACCCTGTTCCTAAAATCAGGTCAATTGCTACCTGTAAGCTATCAACTTGAAGACGGTTAAGGCGTATACCAGCTTCCAAGTCAGTCATCACGCCTCTTTCAATAGTTTCACTCAATGGGGCTGCTACCAATCTAATTCGGACATATCAAAGCGAATTGCGTTTGACTAGATTTGCGATCGCCGCAACCAACACCTCCGGCTCTACAGGTTTCGCTAAATGCTGTTGAAATCCAGCTTGTAGGGCTTTTTGCTGATTGAAATCTCCAGCGTAGGCAGTCAAGGCGAGCGCCGGGATTTGTCCCATTTGTTCTACTGGCAATGCTCGAATCTGTTGGAGCAACATATAACCATCCATATCAGGCATACCAATGTCACTGAGAATCGCATCCGGATGGGATTGAGTGAACGCAGCAAAGGCTTCGCCTGCAGTCGTAGCTGCAATCACTTTTGCTCCAGCTTGCTCCAGTACAAAGGAGATAAAGTCCCTTGAGTCGGCTTCGTCATCCACAAGCAAAACTTGCACCCCGCTTAAATCAAGGGCTTGCTCTGATAAATTATCGGCTGGCTCAACCATTGGCTGAATCGGTATGAGTGGAAGTCTAACTGTGAAAGTCGCGCCGAGTCCTTCACCCCGACTAGCTGCACAAATTGTACCGCCATGCAGTTCGACGAGGTGACGTACAATCGCTAGCCCCAACCCCAACCCACCAAATTGGCGAGTCGTTGAACCGTCTGCTTGGCGAAAATAATCAAATACGTAGGGCAAAAAGTTAGCAGGAATGCCTTTACCAGTATCCACAACGGTAATTTGTGCTTGGTTGTCAACTGGTTCTAACTGCACCTTAACGCGACCGCCTTCAGGTGTAAACTTGACTGCGTTGGAGAGCAGATTCCAGATGATTTGCTGCAAGCGAGTCGCGTCCCCCAATATCTGTCCCAGATTAGCACTCAAGTTTGTCTCGATCTTAATTAATTTGGCTTCTGCTGCCAGTCGCACTGTCTCAATCGCAGCTCTAAGAATTGGAGTTAAACTGACTGCTGTAACGTTGAGGGTGAGTTTGCCTTGCAGAATCCGGGAAACATCTAGCAAATCTTCAATTAATTCCGATTGCAGTTTGGCGTTGCGTTCGATCGTTGCTAATGCCTGAGTGGTTTGGGCTGCGTCCAGATTGCCAATTTGTAGAAGTTTTGACCAGCCGAGAATCGGGTTGAGAGGCGATCGCAACTCATGAGATAATACTGCCAAGAATTCATCTTTAATGCGATTGGCAGTTTCCGCTTGCTCGCGGGCTGCTTGTTCGCGGGCCAACAGTTGTTCGCGTTCGGTTTCGGCTGCCTTGCGATCGGTAATGTCTATTGAGATTCCAATGGCGCGTTGAGGCTTCCCATTGGAATTGTAAAAAATTTGACTGAGGAAACCAAACCATCGGATTCCCTGGGTGGGATGACAAATCCGAAACTCAAAGTTAAGGTGGCTTTGCTGTTGCTGCAAGGCTTCCCGCACAGATCGATCGGCATTTTCTCGATCTGATTCTATGACAGTGGCTAACCAGTTCTCATAGGTGGATGGAATTGAGGGATCGAGTCCATAAAGAGTGTAGTATTCTTCTGACCAAAATACGCTGCCTGTTGCTAAGTCCCAATCCCAAGCTCCGATTTTGGCAGCCAATTGAGCTACTTTTAAGCGCTCCTCACTTTTCCGTAAGGCGATTTCTACCTGTTTGAGGTTGCTAATATCATTGACTAATGCAACAAATCCTTCGACGTTACCCCGATTGTCAAACCGGGGAACGTAAGTGGCATAGATATAGCGGGTGCCACCATACTGATAAGCTACCTCGCTTTCATAGGTGACTTGCTCTCCGCTCAACACTTGCTCCACATAGGGGCGAACCCTTTCATAAGCCGTGTCACCCAATACCTCCCACATGGGCTTGCCATAAATTGCGGTGACAGGTTGCCCAAACCACTCTTCGTACTTTTGGCTGTTAAAGCGGTATCGCTGCTCGGAATCGATAAAAGAAATTAAAACGGGAACTGCATCTGTGATCAGTCTCAGTTCTGCTTCTCGCTGCTGCAAGGCAGCTTCAGCTTGTTTGCGCTCGGTAATTTCAGTTACTATGATAGAAACACCGTTGGTAGATGGATAAACGTGGTTTTCAAACCATCGGTTCCATCTGCGGTAGAAGTACTCAAACTGAACGGGTACTTGCTCCGCTAAAGCGCGATGGACTTCTGTATAAAACTGGGTTTCTGTGGTATCCGGGAAAACTTCCCAAATCCTCCTGCCTAAAAGGTTTTCCCTAGGTATACCAGTAACCTGTGTTACTTGCTCGTTGACATAAGTGTAACGCCATTCCCGATCTAATCCTAAAAATTGGTCGGCAATTCGCGTTAAAACACTTTCCAGGCTGTCTTTTGCAGCTTGTACCTCCATCCGCAATGCCTGTTCCTGCTGGGCTGCTGCTTGTCGTAATTGCGCCAGTTTTAAATTTGACTCCACCCGCGCCAACAACTCACGGGCTGAAAAGGGCTTGATCAAGTAATCATCGGCTCCTGCTTCCAATCCTTCAATGCGTGACTCTTCTCCAGCACGAGCCGATAACAGAATAATCGGAATTTCTTTGGTACGTGAATTGGTACGGAGTTCCCGGAGCAACCCAAATCCATCAAGTCTGGGCATCATTACATCACTCAGTACCAGATCGGGAAGCTGCCGAGCAATGAATTCCAGGGCTTCTAAGCCATCACTAACGGTTTCTACGTCCCAGTACTGACTCAATAATCGCTTCACATAATCCCGCATATCGGCATTGTCATCAACCAAAAGGATTTTAGATTGATGGGCTTTGTTTAAGGATGAAAAGTTGAATTCACCCCGGTTGTCTTCTAAAGCAAAATCTAAAATCGGCAATCCAAAATTACTTTCTGGTAGCCAGCGCGACGCTTCAAGCACATAGGGATCTGCTCCTAATGCAGTTGATGTGAGGGTGCGAGTAGCCTCAAGTCCTTTGCCTTCAGCACGTCGCAAACGTTCGGGAGGTAAATGAGCCGAGCCAAAGGGAAGGGAGATTGTAAACGTCGTACCGCAGTCAACCTGACTTGTAACGTGAATTGTTCCGCCATGGAGTTTAACGAGTTGTTGAACTAAAGCAAGTCCAATTCCAGACCCTTCATAAGTTCGCGATCGCGTTCCACTTACCCGATGAAATCGTTCAAATAATCGAGGTAATTCAGTTTCAGGAATACCAACACCTGTATCTGTAACCCTCAATTCAACGGAACGACCCAAAGGCTGCAATCGAACGGTGATACTCCCAGAAAACGTAAACTTAAATGCATTGGACATCAGATTAAACACGATTTTCTCCCACATTTCTCGATCCACATACACGGGTTCCGACAATGGGGGACAATCGAGCGCCAACGTCATTCCCGCTCGTTCAATCAACGAGCGAAACACACTCACTAATTCTGCAGTAAACGCTGCCAGATCGGTGGGTTCATACAGGGCTTGAATGCGTCCGGCTTCAATCCGCGAGAAATCTAGCAATGTATTAACTAACTTTTGCAGGCGCAAACCGTTACGCTGGATAAGTTGTAGCTGTTCCCTCTCGTCAGGTTGCAGGCGTTCGTTGAGCGTGTTGGTGAGTTCTTCGAGGGGACTGAGCATCAGTGTTAAGGGTGTGCGAAATTCGTGGCTGACATTACTGAAAAATGTAGTTTTAGCACGATCGATTTCTGCCAGTGCTTCGGCACGTTTTCGTTCTTCTTCATAGGCATTGGCATTGGCGATACTTGCTGAAATTTGCCCAGCCACTAAATTAATAAAGCTGTGGTAGGTATCATCAAAAAGTCTCAGTGGGTTCAAACCAGCCACTAATAAGCCGGAGCGCCCCGTTTCACCAGAAGGTGCAATTGGGACAACTACGGCTTGATGCGGCGGTCGGTTCCAAGCCCCTGTGGGTAAATTGCCAAACACCGAGACCAAATCGGCGATCCGGACTGGCTTCTGAGTTTGAATGACTTGTGCAAACGACCAAGCTGAATCAGAATTGAGATGAACCGTTTCCGGAACGGCAGGGTGGTTGCGGTCAATACCACTGGTTCCAGCTAAAACAACACGCTGCTGCTCCAGATCGACCAGATAAATCATCGCAAAGGGGAGGTCGTAAAGATTGGTTTCCAGGCATCTGGCGCTCAGTACACAAGCTTCGTCGAATGTTCGTGCATCCGCAGTCCGGGCTGCCAGTTCTTGCAGGAGAGCGAGTTGGCGCTCTCCAATAATGCGCTTTGTGTCGTCTGTATTAGCACAAATAATGCCCCCCGGATTCCCGCGATCGTCAGGAATGGGACTATAGGAAAACGTATAGTAAGTTTCTTCTGGGTAACCGTTGCGCTCCATAATCAGCAACAGCGATTCGTCGTAAGTTCCCTCATTGTTGAGCATTGTGGATTCTGCTCTCGGTCCGACTTCATCCCAGATCTCCCGCCATACTTCAGAAGCGGGACGGGCAAACATTGCCGGATGCTTACCGCCCATAATCGGTCTGTAAGCATCGTTGTAAAGGTTTAGCAATTCTTCACCCCACCATACCCACATCGGTTGGCTGGAAGTGAGCATAATGCGGACAGCAGTTTTCAGACTTTGCGACCAGGTTTCGACTGCACCCAATGACGTTTTTGACCAATCGTGCGATCGCATCCGCATTGCCATTTCGCCCTTACCCGCAAAAAGTTGTTCCGTTACTTGCTGCTGCGCCATGCGCTCTTTTACCTCCATTCTGTAGCTGTGCCAGCTTCCAGGTTTCTCCAAGGGGCAAACTGCGCTTGTTGACCGCTGGAATCAAGCAAATATAGCACTGCCAAGGTTTGCCCATTGCGCCTTGTTTTCACTCGGTTTAGTCATGACCGATCTTTTTGCTAGTGCCATGAGTAACGATTGATACGTTGCCACTGTATTCCAGCACTGCGTACTTAATCTACTCTATCCATTCTAATACTGTAAGCTGTCGCGCATACAATTTGCCAATTCCCAGGCTTGGGAAAAATGAGTCAAACCCTTCCCCACTCTTCGGTTCTCACCTCTCCCTCGCGGTCAACATGAGAAAATTAAAGGCAGCACAGTTTAGCTCTGGAGCGATCGCCGCTCTACCCCAAAAACAGTTTATAAGCAGGGTTCTGACTTTCATCCCAGTAGCGGTAGCCAAGGGTATCAAGAAACGCTTGCCACTCTTCCATCTCATGAGGAGGGACTTGCATTCCTACAACAATTCGTCCGTAATCTGACCCATTATTGCGGTAATGAAACAAACTAATATTCCAGTCGGGACTCATAGAACTGACAAATTTCATCAACGCACCGGGACGTTCGGGAAACTCAAAACGGTAGAGTAATTCGTTTTGTGCGAGGGAAGATCGCCCACCTACCATATGTCGCAAGTGCAATTTGGTAAGTTCGTCATCCGTTAAGTCAAAGGTTTTAAACCCACAACCGTTAAAAGTTACAAGCATCTTTGCTGCATCGGCGCGGTTTTCAATTTGCACGCCTACAAAAATGTGTGCTTCCTTATCATCGGCAATGCGATAATTAAACTCTGTCAGATTGCGTCTTCCCATACATTCACAAAACTTGCGGAGGCTGCCTCGTTCTTCAGGAATGGTGACAGCAAAGATAGCTTCACGGCGTTCGCCTAGCTCTGCTCGTTCTGCTACAAAGCGGAGGCGATCGAAGTTCATGTTAGCACCGCAAGCAACAGGAATTAATGTTTGTCCCTGGATTTGTTCCCTTTCTACATAGGCTTTGGCTGCAGCGATCGCCAACGCACCTGCGGGTTCTAAAATAGAGCGCGTATCCTCAAACACATCTTTAATGGCCGCACAAGTATCATCTGTATCAACCAAAATAATGTCATCCACATACTGCTGACACAAACTAAAAGTTTCTTCACCCACTTGTCGCACTGCAACACCATCTGCAAATAAACCCACTTGGGGTAAGCGTACCCGCTCTCCGGCTTTCAACGATTGATGCATGGCATCAGCGTCAACTGGTTCAACACCAATAATTTTAATTTCCGGACGTATCCGTTTTACATATGCTGCAATTCCAGAAATTAATCCTCCCCCTCCAATTGCCACAAAAATGGCATGGATGGGTTGCTGGCATTGCCGTAAAATCTCCATTCCAATAGTACCCTGTCCTGCAATTACATAGGGATCGTCAAAAGGGTGAATAAAAGTCAGCCCTTTTTCTATCTCTAATTGACGGGCAAAAGCATAAGCATCATCGTAGGTGTCTCCATGCAACACTACTTCCCCCCCACGGGCTTTAACTGCATCTACTTTCACCTGGGGTGTGGTGACTGGCATAACGATAATAGCCCGCGTACCCAGCTTCCGCGCACCAAGGGCTACACCTTGGGCATGATTTCCTGCAGACGCAGCAATGACACCTTGTGCCAGCATATCCGGTGGCAGATTTGCCATTTTATTATAAGCACCTCGCAACTTAAAGGAAAATACTGACTGCATATCTTCCCGCTTCAGTAAAACTTTGTTATTTAATCTTGCGGATAGATTTGGAGCATACTCCAGTGGAGTTTCTTGGGCAACATCGTACACGCGAGCTGTCAGAATGAGTTGCAGGTAGTCGCAGAGCATGGGCGTTGATAATGGTGATAGATGCGGGTTGGCTATTAATTCTACCGCTACTTGTACCTATTCTGTAGTTGTTGCTTCAAGTATTTTCTTTGCGTCCTTGTGGTTCCAAAATAATTTTTACTTGTGAAGACACAAAGAGCACAAAGCAAAGTTACGATGAGAAGATGTCCGAAAAGTTGTTGTCTTATGATTGCAGCAGTTATTGTTTTTCTGATTGTTGGGTTAATTCTTACGGGAATTTTCATTAGCCCACTCCTAACCAAACAACGCAGAAACAGTATCAAACGTCGTCCTTTTCCTCCACTTTGGAACGCTATTATTGAGAACAATCTTCCTATTTACCTCCGCCTTTCTCCCGCAGAACGAAGACAGTTGCAGGGACACATTCAAGTGTTCTTAGCAGAAAAACAATTCATTGGTTGTGGAGGATTACAGGTAACGCAAGAAATGAAGATAGTTATTGCTGCGATCGCTTGCTTGCTTTTACTAAATGATAGAGGAGAATACTACCCCAAACTTCGTTCAATTCTGATTTATCCAAGTACTTATTTAGTAAAAGAAACCACTGTAGTGAGCGATTATGTTGTTGAAGAAAGGCGTGTAGCAAGATTGGGAGAATCGTGGAGTCGAGATCAAGTAGTAGTTTCTTGGGAACAAGTGAAGCAAGATACTAGTAACTGGAGAGATGGACATAATGTTGTTTTGCATGAATTTGCCCACCAGTTAGATCAAGAGGATGGTAAAGCAGAAGGTGTTCCTATTTTGCACCAAAAATCAGATTATCCCATCTGGGCTAAGGTAATGGCAGCAGAATATCAACAATTTTGTCAAGATGTTCAACAAGGAGTCAAGACTGTAATTGATAGCTATGGTGCAACGAATCCCGCAGAATTTTTTGCCGTAGCAACTGAAACGTTTTTTGAAAAACCTCAGCAATTATTGAATCAGCATCCAGCACTCTACGATCTCTTAAAGCGCTACTATCACCTGAATCCCGTGCAATGGATTTAAACACCTAAAGTTTGTTTGAGCCATGCTGTTGCCTTACTTGCGGCTTCTTCCACAACCTCTGGTTGGTCGTAAAATGCAATGTGATTTTCTGTCGTCATCCAGTGTAGATTTTTCTGCTTGGTTGGGATGCTATTAAAGAAGCGACGCGCACCATCTGGAACTAAAGCGGTATCCGAGTGAATGACTAAAGTAGGAGCTTTTATGTCACGACCTGCATTAATGGCATTAAATTGTAAGAAAGGCTCAAAGAACATCACTGCTGAACGATTTACCCAACCGGATTGAGAACCACGTGAGGTGCCGTAATAATCATAAGCTTCCTGACCGGGCATTGCCACGTTTTGGTTTTTTGGGTCAACATTTGTCATGTAATCAATTTGACCAGTTTTTTCATACTTAATACGTGCTTCTCTTCCCATTTTGATACGTGCTTCATAGTTATCGCCAAGCCATTGACGCATCACTTGGGGATCGTGATAGAAACCTGCCACAGTCACAAGAGCATTAATCGATTTATCCATTGCAGCAGCTTTGGCAGAGTATCCACCACCCGAACAAATACCTAGTAAACCCACGGAGTTTTGCTTAACTTCGGGTAATGCTCGCAAAAATGTGACTGCATTGAGAATGTCCTGAACTTTCATTTCTGGGTTTTCAAACTGGCGGGGTACACCTGAACTTTCACCAAAGGTACGATGGTCGAAAGTTAAGGCAACAAATCCTTCTTTGGCTAATTGACGAGCATAGACTGCAGGCACTTGTTCTTTTACGCTTGACTGAGGACCAACCACAACAACGGCGGGCTTTGCTCCTTGACTCATAGTTGTAGGAAGATAGAGATTACCTACCACTTTTGTACCCTGGCTGAGAAACTGAACTTTCCGGACAGTAATCTTATTTGTTGTCGTGGTTTCGGTAACAGTAGGCATGGGAGATTCTCCAATTTTTTGCCGTGAGGCATTGCTCATTTGGGGCAAAGTCAACAAACTAACAGAAGCCAGTGTAAGTGTTGTTAAGGCAAATTTTTTAACTGAAAGCATGGCGGTTTTTCCTGTGATTTTCTAGTTTTTAACTGTTGGATTGATGGCTTGAGTCGGCTTTGTTGTTCGCCGATAGCTCAATAATCCCAGGACGCAACCGGGAAAAAATTGGAAAATCTTGCTCAGTTTTTAAAGCGCTTTAGCAAAAGCTCGTGGAGTCATGCCAAAAGCACGCTTGAAGACATTTGTAAAGTGTGCCTGGTCGAAAAAACCAACGGCAACTGCAACTTCTGACAGGGGCATTTGACCTGTTTTAATCAGTGCTTGTGCTCGTTCGAGTCGCAAGCGCAGGACAAACTGATGGGGTGCCATGCCTGTTGTTTTCTTGAACAAGCGGGAAAAATGAAATTCAGAAACTTGGGCTGCATTTGCAAGCGTATTTAGGTTTAGCTCTGCACCAAGTTGTGTTCGGGCTATTGCGATCGCATCACGCAGTTGGGTTGCAGACAATTTACCTTTTGGGCTTAACGGCTTTTTGGCTTTGCAGCTATGACAGTTTAATAAATGCAGCGTAAAAGCAAGTGATAGTGTTTCCGAGTAGAGAGGCTCTCCTGGTGTGGCAAGTTCGGAAGCGAGTGCTCTAGCATAGTTGTAAGCTAATTCATCTTCGATACACCGCCGTTCTGCAAAGGTATCAATAGCATCCGGAGTCCGGTCTTCAAAGATGGTTTCAATGAACGCAGGCTTAATGGCAATTGCAGCCACCGTCATTTCATCTTGCCAAAAGGGCGCGTTCGTTTCACCGTTAGATTGCAAGCAAAATCCTCCTGGAGGGAGGATAGCTTCATGAGTACGCCCACCTGTTCGCCAGCCAAAACGCACCGAACTTCCCAAATTAATAATCAATCGATGACCTTCGATATAATGTTCTGGTAGTTCCATAGGGTTCAATCGCTGAACTTCGAGAGTCAGATGATTGCGCCATCCTGCTTGAACACTTGACAGAACTACAGATTGGTCTGGTGCAGATGGAAAACGCTGCCCAGTTTTTGGATCGATTAAATTAATATTGCTGTGCAACTGCATGGTGCAGGTTCTCATCCGGGTGATTTTATATTTTTATATCACACATATCATATTTAATTAGATAGGACTCACTTAAACCTTCTTTTAAAAGAATTAGATCTTACTTTATATGTACCTCTTTTTCTAGCAACTTCACAACTCGATCGTAAAGTATTTTTGCCAATAGTACAGCTTTTAGAAAAAGTTTATTTTAAATATCAAATAATAGCCTGAAGAAAAAATTGAACATATAAAATTAAGCTCTTTACTCCAACAGTACTCTCATTATCAAAAGCAATAACGGTTCTACCACTAAAGTACTTAGAATGGCTCTAGAGTTTTATTTAATGAAACAATTTACCACGGTGATAAAATTATACATCTTTAGATATAAAGAAGCTAAACACAAAAGAAAAATATAAAATTGCTTCGGGTTTTAGGTCTAAAATATTTATAGATATCTAACATTCTCGACAAAATGGCAAATGATCTCCCGACTGCTTCCTAAAAAAATAGCACTATTCTAACAACCAATAATATCCTAAATATACAGTATGTCCTGCTTGCGCTCTAAATAACAAGTACTCAACTGCCATAATTTCTAGTATAAAAATTAACATCAATAAAGCCGTATTTCCCCATGCTTATCTCTGCCGAAACCTACATTCCCTTTCCACGTCCGCTGGTTTATGCTACGTACCGCGACAAGCTTGTCGAACTTGTACCCTACTTACCCAATGTGCGACACATTGAAGTCAAATCGCGTACTGAGAAGGGCGATCGCATTGACTTTGTGAACGAGTGGCATGGCGGCGGTGAGATTCCCGCCGTAGCGCGTGCCGTACTGAGTGATACAATGCTCTCGTGGACTGATATTGCTACCTGGAACGAGTCTGAGTTCACTGCCAAGTGGCATATCAAGACACACGCTTTCACTGAAGCAGTTCGTTGTGCTGGTGTTCACTACTTTAAAGAAGCCGATCGCGGTACTCTAATTGAAACCCGTGGTGAGATCGTCATCGATACCAAGCAGATTAAGGGTATGCCTCAGATGCTAGCAGGTATGGTAGGTCACACGGTTGAAGATTTCCTCAGTAAGAATATTAGACCGAACATACTACAGGTAAGCAAGGGTGTTCATCACTATCTAGAGAAAAGTCAAAAAGTTGACAATTAAACAGACATGAGATTGGGCAACTTTTTTAAATCGAATGTACGTTATAAAATTATGCAGCAGTTAAGAGAAATATTTGGCTGCTGCATCACTTCTACTCCTAACAATTGGAAGGGAATTTCTTGAACTGTAAATTTGTAAGTTTGGTAAAGAGCTTTAGGCACAAATCATAAATGCCATTTGCCACAAGCCTCAAGTTTATTCAAAAATTATTTAACCTAGAGTCAGTAGTAAGATTTTCTACTCTTAAGATGATTGAATCTAGAAATGAAGTGAAAATCCGCTTAGCCCAGACAGAAGATAAAGAAGCTGTACTCGCTTTTTGCCAACACACTTGGGAAGACAGGGAAGATTACATTCATCGGGTTTGGGATAAGTGGTTAGCAGATGAAAATGGTAAGATTTTTGTAGCTGTCATGGATAGTCAACCCGTGGCAATGATACGACTTGTCTTGATGTCGGAACGCGAGGCGTGGTGGGAAGGCTTGGGAGTAGATCCCCGGTATCGAAAACGCGGTTTGGTTAAGGTTTTAGAAGCATCGGTAGAAAGATATTTGGCTGAGGCAAATGTTAGTATCTCGCGCAGTGCCGTTCTTGCCAGTAACGCGCTTATGAACGACATTATGGTACGGCGGGGTCGTCAAAAAGTTGGTTCCTATTTTGGGTATGTAGCTCCTAGTATAAATTCTTCATCCAGTCAGTTAAAAAAGTTAGAAATTTCTGATTTTGATTCTCTCTGTAAATTAATAACCATTTACCCTCACGACCAGCGAGAAGTTTGTCTGTATATCAATCGTGGTGCCAAGTGGCAGGAACTGACAGCGCAACAATTAACACAACGTCTTAAATCCGGTCAAGTGTGGGGTTTAAAGCAGAACCATTGTTGCCAAAGTATGGCTATTCAAAGCTATCTCGAAGGTTCCAACAAAACCTTATGGATAGGTTTTGTTACAGGCGACAATGAAAGCTTACCGACTTTACTGCACCAGTTGCCCCAACAAGCATATTATATGGGTTACCAAACAGTTAGCGGAATGTTCCCTCAAAACTCCTTTATACTTGATTCACTTGCAAGATCTGGTTACCAAAAAGTTGAGTCTGAAGAGCTTTGGCTGTATGAATGGTAACCAATGACTTTCATTGACACTCCCCACCCTACTTCGTGTAGACGGATGGGGTATTACGGCGTTTTGATAAGTGCGATCGCACAAAAATTGACTACTCACACCAAACCAGAAGAAACGAATTGCGGCACTCACCCCAACAGAAGTGAAAAAACTTAGTGAGGCGAAGAATTGGGTTAAATTATCGATTTTCGAGAAGTCCTTTGAAAAGGTGTATCAAGTACAACACCACAGTTGCGTGTTCTGGGAAGTTGTGAGTGCATCCAGGTTGGATAGTTTTTTGGCTCAGTTATGACATCTGTCTACTCACTCTTCTTGTCATAAAATTTACTGAAAAACTCAAGCTTACTGTAGGAGTACTTGCACTACTCAACCCCATACTCCCTCTCCAAAACACTCGTATCTGTATAATCCGTACTTACAGTTACTTGTTGCCAAGCATCCAAATCCGTTTTGATCCATTCCAGTTTTTCTTGAATCAGGCTCATGGCATCGGTACCTAATGCCAGTCGCATCGGTGGATGAGGACTTTCCACAGCTTGAATAATGGCTTGCGCCGCTTTCGCTGGATTACCCGGTTGCTTACCATCCATCTGTTTGAACCATTGGAATGAAGCACCGCTCACGGTCGCATAGGCATCAATGGATTGTTGGGCAGCTGCCAGAGAACGCCCGTTGAAATCTGTGCGAAATGCCCCAGGTTCAATTAAAGTAACTTTAACTCCAAAGGATTCAACCTCCTTAGCCAGGGCTTCAGACGTACCTTCCAAGGCAAATTTAGCACCACAGTAAAGGCTGCTTCCACCAAATCCCACTAATCCTGCTGTCGATGACATATTCACAATGTGGCCACTGCCTTGCTGACGCATCACAGGTAAGACAGTTCGCATCAAGCGGAGTGCTCCAAAGAAATTGGTCTCAAAAAATTGGTGAATATCAACATCACTGACTTCTTCGAGTGCGGCAATTAGCCCATGTCCAGCATTGTTGACCAGCACATCAATTCGACCAAATGTGGCGATTGCTGCATCAACACCTGCTTGTATGTCTTGAGATAACGTTACATCCAGATGTACAGCCTTTGCGGTCTCTGGATACTGGTCAATCAAAGCGCGAATTTGATCTGGTTTGCGAGCAGTAGCTAGTAGATAATCGCCCTTCTTCAACACAGCTTCTGCTAGAGCACGTCCGAATCCTGTTGAGCATCCTGTAATTAACCAAACTTTAGGAGCAACACAATTTTTGTCTGAGTTCATTTATTTTCTCCAATACAAATATGGTGAAACACGCTTCATATTTCTTACGGTAGAAGACACCCATGCGACTGTCCAATATATATTTGACTAAGATTAATAGGTTAAACATATAAGTGTGATGGAACTACGGCACCTGCACTATTTCATCGCGGTGGCTGAGGAACTACACTTTAGTCGAGCAGCGGAGCGGTTGCACATTTCCCAACCCCCACTCAGTCAGCAGATTCGCAGTTTGGAAGATGAACTAGGAGTCAAGCTGTTTGAACGAACGAAGCGGCAAGTACATCTGACTGAAGCAGGCAAAGTGTTTTTAGAGCGCTCCTATGGAGTGTTAGCGCAACTCGAACAGGCAATCGAAGTGACACAACAAATCGGACGGGGTGAGGTAGGACGGTTGGCAATCGGCTTTGTTGACTCTGCAATGTATATGTTACTACCAGAGATTTTAAGGGTCTTTCGAGAACAGTTTCCGGCGGTAGAACTGCGATTGCATGAACTGACGACTGCTCAACAGATTCAAGCACTGCATCACAAACAGGTTGATATTGGCATTGTTCGTTCTGCCATCAGCGAACCAGGTTTAAGCGTGGAGTGCTTTTTGCCAGAATCCTTGGTCGTGGCATTGCCAGAAACTCATCCGCTCTGTGCCCAAACCAAAGTGTCTCTCTCCACGTTGGCTTCGGAATCATTTATCCTATTTCCTGCCAAAATGGGACCCGTCTTTTACGAGCAAATTATTACCATTTGTCAACAAGCTGGATTTCTTCCGAAAGTGGCTCAAGAAGCGGTTCAGATGCAGACGATCGTTGGCTTAGTTGCAGCAGGGCTGGGCATTGCGATCGTTCCCGCCTCCTTGCAAAACTTCCACAGAAGCGGAGTCATTTACAGACCTTTACAAGAACAGATCCCTAAAACCGGACTTTATCTGGCTTGGCGGCGGCATGATTCCTTACCAGTAATAAGAGAGTTTCTCCTCTTAGCACGGAAGACGACACAATGGGAGTCAAACCATGATGACACGTGAGATGTATAAATTTTGTCCAGTATGCAGGAAGCATCATAAGTTAAAATTGCTGAAACATAGGTACAGCGTTTCCAAACCCGGAATGCAGGTTTTTACATGTATCTCGGCTCAATACCTCCTGGCAAGAAATTTCTCGTGCGTTGAAGAGCTATAGCGAGTACAAAGAACTTGCGTGGGACGCACTAACACCAAACCAGAAGAAACGAATTGCGTCACTCACCCCAACAGAAGTGAAAAAAACTTAGTGAGGCAAAGAATTGGGTAAAATTATCAATTTTCGAGAAGTCCTTTGAAAATGTGTATCAAGATATTAACCGACGTTACACAACTTGCAATAGCCAACCGAGAGCGATCGCCCAAGCTATGAAAAACCCTGCACGTTGCTGTGGGTTTTCTTAAAACTACGGTAGCTGTAGCGATCGCGCTAAGTTGCCCTGGTAACTGCCTCTCTCGGTGCGCCGTCAAGGTAAAAAGAGAATTGATTTTTTTGCACAAGCTCTACTGGCTGATTCTAATAATTACCTGTCTCGCCCTTATTTACTTCCGCAATATTAGGTCTGAATTCTTATGAATAAAGATTTGTTAAGGATGTTACACAATCTTACTAATTGGGAACTCTAAAAGTAAAGTCATTATTTAATAGTGACAACTTTTTATTACGCTTATAGTAATAAAGTTTGAATTGCTTACTAGTTTATATATTCAATATATAAATTATTTTTAATAGAAAATTAACTCATTAGAAATATGCCACCATCTACATTATTACTAACTCCCGAACAATCAGCATTAATTTCAATATATAAAGAGAAGTGGAAAAAAATCTTAGTTTCTTCAGACATCATTGATAGGAGTAAAGCTAAGGCAAACGCTATTTTACTGTATTCCTTTATTAGATTACCTAAACCTAAAATTATTTTTGTTGATACCCCCTATATAGCAATAGAGCTAATTCTTAAAGAATGTTTGGATCTATTTTTGCGAAAATACACTACAGAGCAGCTTCATTGGTCAATATTGTGGGATGTTCTATCTGAAACTTGGGGCGGTTCAGTATGGTCAAATCTAAGTTACTCTAATAGTCCAAACATTTTAAAAAAGCTAACTGAAAAATTTTATATTGAAAGTAACTTTCAAATTAAAGAGCAGGGAATTTATACAATTAAAACTACGAACTCGCATCTAACTTTT